>NZ_KB235904.1:506207-566977 GCF_000332155.1 Kamptonema formosum PCC 6407
CGGGGGAGATGGGGAGATAGGGAAGATGGGGAAGATGGGGAAGATGGGGAAGATGGGGGAGGTAGGGAAGATGGAACAGGGAAGACGCAGATTTCCCCTCTGCCCCCCGCCCCCTCGCTCCCCCTCCTCCCCTCGCCCCCCGCCCCCCTGCCTTCTTCCTTAATTGAGCGACAAATGGGGCGATTTCAAGTTCTCAGTGCTTGTTTTGTGGCTTTTGCTCACGGCTCGAATGATGTAGGGAATGCTGTAGCACCCTTAGCTGCGATCGCCTACATTCGCCGTACAAACTCCATTCCTATAAATGATTTCAATGTTCCCCTATGGATTCTAGTGCTCGGAGGTATCGGCATTGTCACAGGCTTAGCCATCTGGGGCAAAAAAGTGATTGCTACCGTTGGCGAAGGCATAATTGAACTACAGCCTAGTGGTGGCTTCTGTGCAGAATTAGCTACCGCCACTACAGTTTTAATCGCTTCCCGCTTAGGTTTGCCCGTTTCTACATCCCATGCTTTAGTCGGTGCAGTCGTAGGAGTGGGACTTGTTAGGAGTTGGAAATCAGTACAATTTCAAACTTTGCAGTCAATTGGCTTAGCATGGGTAATTACCATCCCGATCGCTACGGCTTTAGCGGCTGTTATTTTCAGCCTAACTCGCCTCTTTCTAGGTCTTTAATACTGATATTGCCCAAAGGTTTAAACTCCTGGCGGGTCTAAGTCCTCTTTGCTGTTACCTTAATTGGGATAAACTCTTTATGGCAATAGTTTCCAGGCGGTATCAGCGCCCCAGTTGGTGTTGTAAGATGGCTTCTAATTCCGTAAAGTGTTCTTGAGGCGATCGCAAATCTTTAAATCTCCAATCACGCACTACTATTAGATCACGTCATCATAACTTCCTTCAAAATGGAAACCCATTGCCTTTAGGCGTGGATGATGATGTAAATATCACTCCTTAAGGTCAATCGCTAACCGCTAACCCTCGTAACGACTATAGCGGCAAGTTGAAACAGCCTAATCGATCAAAATCAAAATTAATTCACTGGTATTTTGGATTTGATTTGCCAAAATACTAGGAATAATGAACAAGCAGATAGATTAGAGGTTACAGGCAAATGGCGCAACGGGACAAGCAACCGCTCAGACCCGGAGCAGGGGATGCAACATCGGCTGAAGAAGTCCTGAATTCTGTGATTCAGGAACTAGAAACTCTACATCAAAATGTTAGAGGTCAATTAGCCGAAGACATAACCCGGCTCCAAACAGAGAAAACGAGCTTGATTGAGGATATTGACAGACTGCGGGATCAATACCGCCAATTGCAGTCGCAGCAAGTCGAAACCCTCTCTCAGCGATACATATACCAGCAGCAATTGTGGCTTAAGCAGTTGGCTCAAGTTTTGGCCAATAACTTGCAAGAGTTGCTAGTGCAACGATTTAACGAACTCAGTGCCAATTCTGTACAGGGAATGAATCTGGCTATCCCCAGTGGGGAGTTCCCGACTCCAATTCTGGTGAATAACTATAATGAACGAGCCACGGAGTTACTGGCTTCGCTAGATGCGAGTGTCAACAGGACTTTCGATATGATGGATCGGGATTTGAGCAGTTATGAGAGTAGCTTGTCTCAACGACTCAGAAATATGGAAGGTATGGAGCGCCAAGGGGAGGCTCTGTTGGAGACTCTGGTTAACCGCCTCCGAGTGGAACTCCAAGAGGAAGTTGATGCAACTTTCGATCCGAGAGATTACGACAGTACGGATACGACTAACTCATTACATCCCGAACCACCTTCTCCTCCAATTCGGAAGCCTTTACCAGAGCCGACTTCGCCGCCACCTGCTCCTGCTCCAGCGAAACAACCGGCTTCTCAAGTTCAGGTAGGTTTGTTGCTGGCTTTAATTTCGGCGGTGGTGCTATCGCTATTTAATGTTTCCTTGAAGATTATCCTCAAGGCTAAGGCTCCCCGGATGATTTTTGGGTTATTCCAGGTGCAGGGTGTGGTTTCTCCTGGTTTCGGAAATTCGCTGTTGATTCTGTTGATCCGGTTGATTGTGGTGATGGCTTTGATGCCGATTTTGGCAACTTTCCTTTATCCGTCGGTGTGGAAGGATTTAAGGCGGTTTATCGATAATGGCGATCGCGATTTGTGGACTAAGGTTTTAGGTAGTGCTTTCTTTTTGTTTTTGTCTCAGGTGTTGATCTATATCGCGATCGGCAATATCCCGACGGGGGTGGCGATCACGATTTTCTTTATTTATCCGATTGTAACGGTGCTTGCTTCTTGGGGACTATTTGGCGATCGCCCTACGGTACTTCGCATTTTAGCAATGTGCGTGATTAGTGGCGGGTTATTGTTAGCAGCGGTTCCTAGTTTTGGTCAAAAGGCTATTGGCGATGTTGGTTTAGGGGTGGCGGCGGCTGTAGGTGCTGGCGTTACTTTTGCTGGCTATGTGTTGTTGACGCAAATGGCCGCTGGGAAACTGCACCCGATTCCTTTCAGTTTGGTTAATTTTGCAGCTATCTTTGTCTTTTCTGCTGTCAGTTTAATACTGTTACCTTTGGGCATTGGGATGGGATTGCCCACAAATTTAGCTGTTTTTGTCGATCCTAATGTCTGGAGTGGGCTGCTTTTTGGCGGTTTCCTTTTAGGGGTGCTGACGCTATTTAGCTATTTGTTGAATAACTTTGCAATCCGTTTTGCGGGTGCGGCGTTAGCGTCGGTGATTGGAACTTTAGGCCCGGCGTTGACAGCTTTGTTTGCTTTGGTGATTATTAATGAGAAAATACCTTTCATCCAGGTTTCGGGATTAGCACTCGTAACTTTGGGTGTTGCTGGTATGAGTCTTGAAAGAATGCTTATGCCGAAGAAAACAACCTGAAGCTATAGCAACCGCTTTCAGCGGTTAGGGGCTACGATGCTCCGATGCTCAGGACTAGGGAAGAAGAGGAAGAAGGGAATAGAATTAAGGGTTTGAGGAAACTAGAATGTCCTAACCACCTTGGCGGTTGCTATATATTGCTTTAAGCAGGACTTACGCACCCAACCAAGGAAACCGGGTTTTTTACGAAAATACTTCGCCCGTACCCACAGATGCCTCAAAAACCCGGTTTCTGGGACTCCCTGCGTAAGTCCTATTTCAGTTGCGATCGTTATCAAGGTTGAAAGTTTAAGGCGCAAGCTGATGACTTTCAACCTTTAATTTTATAGCCGAAGGAAGAAGGAAGAAGGAAGAAGGAAGAAGGAATGTTTGCGAAACCCATCACCACAGTTAACAGTTAACCGTTAACAGTTAACTGTTAACCAAATATGAACACCAATCACTCCAACTACCGGCATAAAGTTTAGCATCGCGAATACCTGCTATTTCTAAAGATAAAAGGTTGACGCAGGCTGTCACGCCGGAACCGCAATATACGATGATTTCTTCTGCTGGTTCTATTTGCGCCCACCGCTGTTGCTGTTCTACTTGCGATCGCGCTTTCCCTCCCTCTCCTGTCACTTCTTGCCAAGGGTAATTTACCGCACCGGGTATATGTCCAGCTATGGGGTCTATGGGTTCGCGCAGTCCTTGATAGCGATCGCTTTCTCGCGAGTCTATTAATACTACTCCCGGTTGGTCTTTGCGTGTTTTTACGGTATCAATGTCTACTACCCATCCTGGTTGTAGCTGCGGGACAAAGTTTCCCGGTTGGGGTGTTGGTAGAGTATCAGATGTGGGATATCCGGCTGTTTGCCACGCGCTGAAGCCACCATCAAGAATAGCGACGCGATCGCACCCCATGTAACGCAATAGCCACCACAAACGCGCAGCGAAGGCAAATTTGGAGTCATCATAAGCGACAATTAAGGTGTCGTTGGTAATGCCGATCGCGCTTAATTTTTCCGCTAATTCTGTTGGGTTAGGTAAGGGATGTCTACCGCCATGTTTGCTAACTGGACTGGAAAGATCGCGGTTAAGGTCTAAATAGAATGCTCCAGGGATATGATTTGTTTTATATTGTTGTTGTCCTAATTCTGGATCTGCCAGGGAAAAACGGCAGTCAATAACGATAACTTTCGGGTCGTCTAGATGTGCGGCCAGCCATTCTGGGGAAACGATCGAGTTTATGTCTTGCATAGTTAATTTGTCAAAGTAAATGATGATTTAATTTTAAAATGCTGTGGTTATAAACTATTGCTGAAACTGGGATAATAACCAGCAAACTACCTGACTTTGATTCATCTGGCGAGTGCGCTGTAAAGCTTCATTTAGAAGCAAATAGGTAGTTTTGTCGTTAATTCACTCATCGTTGTCTCTTTCTATTGATAATATTATTTTTGGGTGGTTTTGGTTTTGCAGATTCTTGAGCATAAGCCAGATTTTTTTGATACTCAATGGCTTTTTTCTGAGCTAATTCATAATTCGCACTTTCTGGTGGTACTTTTTTCATCATTGTAACTGCTTCCTGCCACTGGCTTGCTACTAAATTCCATTCTTCCTCTGTTTCCGCTGATTGAGCTAGTTTGGAGGCATTGATGGCAATGTTAACTGCGTTTCGGAAAGACTGAGACTGTGATGGCTTTGGCGCGTTGGTAGCGGTTTGATTGCTAGCATTATCTGCTTTTGTTTCGGTTACAGCTAGCATCTTATTTACAAATACAGCGACGGAAATCCCTAAGATACCGATGACCAGCCCAACTATAATTGTAGTAGTTTTCATTCGGTCTTCACCGATTGGTTCTGGCTGTTTTACTTCTGGGTAGCTAGTAGGTGCTGCTGACATTAGTTCTGGATTTGGGGCTGGTTCGGGGGGAAATGTTAGCATTGAATAGCTGCCTACTTCTAAGCCAAATCCTTGACTCCAGGCTGGAGAATCGCTCCCTCTTTTTTTACCTTCAACTTTTGCTCTTTGAATTGAATCTGGTTCTATGTTTGTGAGTTGGTTGCGGACAAAATCAATGAGTTCGTATCGATCGGGTACTTGCTCTGATTCTAGCATTACTTCTAAGCAGCCATTGGTCAAGTTGGTGGTGAGGGTAATGCCTTGAGGTTCTAGCTGTTGATTGAGCAGAAATGCGATCGCTTCTGGGTTTCCCTGTTTGGCAAGTGCTTGATAATTAGGTTCGTTCATGGCTAAGAATTTGGTAATTGGTAATTGGTAATTGGTAATTGGTAATTGGTAATTGGTAAGAAAGCTGGAATTTCCCAGTCTTCAATCCTTGGTTCCCAATCCCCAATCTCCGTTACCCTAGTTTTTAGTATGAGATATAGCAACCTTATTGGCAGTTAGGACACTTGCTTATTGCCGAAACTCGCTGATTCTATTCCCTTCTTCCCCTAGTCCCTAGCCCCTAGCCCCTAATCCCTAACTATATACAGAAATGTTATAAGATATTAATGAAAAATAAAAGCTCAAGGATGCAAAATACCAGTGCCTTTACACCACAACTAACGGCTGATGGCTCTTTTACGTTCTTTTCACTAGAATTTGGGGAAGCTTTTCATAGCGATCGGGGTGCTAAACAGGAAGCTGAGCTTAAATTTGTGGGCCCTCTCCAACTCAGAGCCAAAGCTACACGACCGACACTGGTTTTGCTTGACGTTTGCTATGGATTGGGGTATAATACGGCGGCAGCTTTGGGGGCGATTTGGGAAGTTAATCCCCATTGTTGGATAGAATGGATCGGTTTGGAGTTAGATCCCGAAGTACCCAAGGCTGCGATCGCGCATCATCTACTTCAAGATTGGTCAGATCCCATTCCCGCATTGCTGGAGGCTGTAGTTCGCGATCGCGACTTGCAAACCGATAAAATCAAGGCTAAACTGCTGATTGGCGACGCTAGGCAAACCCTCCAGCAAGTAGCAAAATCGGGATTTCAAGCAGATGCAATTTTTCTTGACCCTTTCTCCCCACCCCATTGTCCGCAATTGTGGACTGTTGAATTTTTAGGGTTGCTGGCAAAATGTTTAAAGCCGGAGGGGATCTTAGCTACTTATTCTTGCTCAGCGGCGGCGAGGGTAGCCTTGCTGGAAGCCGGTTTGAAAATTGGTTCAACTCCGCCTGTGGGGAGGCGATGGCCGGGAACAGCAGCAAGCTTTTCTGAGGCTAATTTGCCGGGACTTTCAGAGCAAGAGCGCGAACATTTAGAGACGAAAGCAGGGATTCCCTATCGCGATCGCACTTTGTCCGATACTGCCGAAATTATACTGCAACGCCGTCAGGCAGAACAACTAGCCTCACCCAAAGAGCCATCATCCCACTGGAAAAAACGCTGGGCTAGTTAAATTCTTTTGATTTTATAAAGATTTGGTGACAATGCGATCGCCTATCATCTTAAAATGTGTAAACGCCACATCATCATCTACCAGAAATAGTAAATTCTCCCATGATAGCAATAGCAATTTTAGCCGCTGGGCGCGGTACGCGCATGAAATCTGACTTGCCCAAAGTTTTGCACGAATTGGGAGGGCGATCGCTACTCGATCGGGTGCTTTATAGTTGTATTGATATTAACCCATTGCGGCGCATTGTAATTGTTGGCTATCGGGGTGAAATGGTAAAAGAGTCTCTCAGTGGCGATAGACAACCGGAAACAAAGCCAAAATCTGTATCATTTCCGCCACTGGAATTTGTCGAACAAACTGAGCAATTAGGTACTGGTCATGCTATTCAACAATTGTTACCCCATTTAGAGGGATTTACTGGGGATTTGTTGGTGTTAAACGGGGATGTACCCTTGTTGCGATCGCAAACTATCAAACACATGATGAAAATTCACAAAGAACACCGCAATGCGGCTACTTTGTTGACGGCTCACTTGCCTCATCCTCAAGGATATGGGAGGGTATTTGCTGATAGTCACAATCTTGTCAAACAAATTGTAGAAGACCGGGACTGTACGGCAGCGCAAAAACAAAATCATCGAATCAATGCGGGTGTTTACTGCTTTAATTGGCCAAAATTAGCAGAAATTTTACCGCACTTAAAGGCGGACAACGATCAAAAAGAATATTACCTAACAGATACAGTAAATCACCTCGAACCAGTAATGGCCGTAGATGTTGAAGACTATCAGGAAATATTGGGAATTAATGACCGCAAACATCTAGCAACTGCTTACAATATTTTGCAAAGGCGGGTAAAAGATGACTGGATGGCAAAAGGAGTAACACTGATCGATCCTGACAGTATTACCATTGATGATACGGTAAAATTAGAAGCAGATGTAATTGTGGAACCGCAGACGCATCTGCGGGGAAAAACTGCGATCGGATCTGGGAGTCGCATCGGGCCTGGAAGTTTAATTGAGAATAGTCAAATTGGGCAAAATGTGACTGTACTTTATTCAGTGGTTGCAGATAGCACTGTAGCCAATAATTCTCGGATTGGGCCTTACGCGCATTTACGGGGACACTCCGAAGTTGGGGAAAAGTGCCGTGTAGGTAATTTTGTAGAGTTGAAGAATGCAAAATTGGGCGATCGCACTAATGCGGCCCATTTATCCTATTTAGGTGATGCTACTTTGGGTGAGAAAGTGAATATCGGAGCTGGTACAATTACAGCTAATTATGATGGGGTGAATAAGCATCGGACGAAAATTGGCGATCGGACTAAGACGGGTTCTAATAGTGTGTTAGTTGCACCTTTAACCTTGGGTGATGATGTTACTATTGCTGCCGGTTCTGTGGTGACGGATGATGTTCCCGATGATTGTTTAGTGGTAGCTAGATCTCGGCAGGTTGTGAAACCTGGTTGGCGGTTGCAGAAGGAGGAATAAAGACTGGAAGGAACGGTTAAAATGCGCCGCTAGTAGGTTTTGATGTGGTGGAGAAATAGCCATAATTGATTTTGTTAGCATTCCATCAGGATTAAGATCCTACCTACTATTAACAACCAACAACTAACAACTAACAACTAACAAATAACCAATGATGAAACAAGTAATCGGCATCGACTTAGGCGGAACAGCAATTAAACTAGGCAGATTCAGTGAAGACGGCACTTGTCACCAATCCTTAACAGTTCCCACCCCACAACCGGCCACACCAGAAGCAGTTTTAGCTGCAATGGCCGACGCAATTACCGAACTGAACCCAACTGCTAACTCTGTAAAAGCAATCGGTGTCGGTATCCCCGGCCCCGCAGACGCAACTGGCCGCATAGCTAGAGTAGCAATTAACCTCAAAAACTGGCATGATGTCCCCTTAGCTGATTGGTTAGAAGCCAAAACAGGTTTACCCACAGTATTAGCAAATGATGCAAACTGTGCAGGATTAGGAGAAGCTTGGTTGGGTGCCGGTCGTAACTTTAAAAACCTAATTCTATTAACATTAGGCACTGGTATAGGTGGTGCAATTATCCAAGATGGTAAACTATTTGTTGGTCATAAAGGAACCGCCGGAGAGTTAGGATTAATTACCATTAACCCCGATGGCCCAGAATGTAATAGTGGCAATCGTGGCTCTTTAGAACAATATATTTCCATCCAAGCAATTCGCCGCGACACTGGTTTAGAACCATTAGAAGTAGCAAACTTAGCAAAGGCGGGAGATGCTACAGCATTAGAATATTGGCAAAAATACGGTCGATATCTGGGTGCAGGTTTAGCAAATTTCCTCTACATTTTAACACCAGAAGCCATCATTATTGGCGGCGGTATTAGTGCTGGTGCAGAACATTTCTTACCCATAGTCAAAGCAGAAATTGAAAAACGAGTCCTCCCCAGTTCCCGTGAAGGTTTACAGCTATTAATCGCAGAATTAGGCAACCAAGCTGGAATTGTCGGGGCAGCAAAGTTAGCAATTGCTAATTGTTAACAGTTAACTGTTAACTGTTAACTGGTAATTGGTAATTGATAATTGATAATTGTTAATTACCTATCCTCCCCATCCTCCCCATCTCCCCCCTCTTCCCATCTTCCCTAGCCCCTAGCCCCTAGCCCCTAGCCCCTCTCCCCTTCTTTAAGGCATAGAGTGACCGGTTGTTTTTTGGATAAAATCGTGAATTTTTTGATAAGCATCCATGCTAGTTTGTGGATTAATTATAATATTAGTTGAACTATCAGGCAACCAAAAAGATAATCGACCATTAGGTTCCCACACAAATGTACTAATCTGACTTAAATCAATTAAGAATTCCTTGCGGTCATAACTAATAGAAACCCACCAACCTTTAGAGGCACGTTCAGTAGTTTTTTTAATATATTCTAAAACTTGCTTATAAGCATCAGCATTATTTTGAGGGCTAAGAATAATTGGCTGACTGCTATTGGGCAACCAAAATGTAATCCGCTTATTGTCAACTTCACTAGAAAACGCACTAATACTCTCAAGCTCGATTAGGTATATGCTGCGTTCATAATTTATTTTAACCCAGTAGCCCACAAGACCTCCTCAAAGCTGTGAGTTCTGGCATTTCAAATGGCTCAAGTAACTCAAAAGCAAGTAAAAAACAGAAGTGGGTGAGAAAATTTCGTTTAGCCATTGACATCGGGGGGAAGACTATTCCCGGTCGTCAGCCATTAGTATTTAGTTTATGCTAACTACCAATGGCTGAGGGGTGACAACTAATAGCTAAGACACCTCAGCAGGGAAATTTAGGATTGATTCAGGGCTGGCATCCTCACTGCCTGTATCCTTCCCAGAGACTATACCATCTATGGTGGCAACCTCTTCTATTTTGCCAGTTCGAGATTCACTTGCCGCCTCAACAAACCCTTTAAACAAGGGATGGGGGGCGGAAGGTCGAGACTGGAATTCTGGATGGAATTGGGTAGCAATAAAAAATGGATGTTTGGGCAATTCAATAATCTCTACTAAGCGGCCGTCGGGAGATGTACCACTGATTACATAGCCTGTCTCCAAAAAAAGATTACGGTAGGCATTATTAAATTCATACCGATGACGATGACGCTCATAAATCACTTCCTGCTGATAGAGTTTGAAAGCAAGAGTATCGGCATTCAATCGGCAAGGATACAAACCAAGACGCATCGTACCACCTAAATCGACGACATCTTGCTGTTCCGGTAATAAATTAATCACCGGATTAGTAGTATCGGGGTCAAATTCAGCACTGTTGGCATTTTCTAACCCCCCGATACTTCGTGCCCACTCAATCACAGCACACTGCATTCCCAGGCACAATCCTAAAAATGGAATTTGCTTGCGTTTAGCGTATTCGATCGCTGCTATCTTACCATCAACTCCTCGAATCCCAAAGCCGCCGGGTACGACAATGCCATTGATATCATCGAAATAGCTTTCGATCTCTCCTGATTCCAAATCTTCAGAATTGATCCAGTGTAAATTAATATCACTGCCGATCGCGATCGCAGCGTGTCGCAAAGCTTCTACCACTGACAAGTAAGCATCGCTTAACCTGACATATTTCCCAACGATCGCAATATCAATTACCTGAGTCGGACTATACATCCGATTTACCAAAGTCTCCCACTGCGTCAAATCCGGTTGTCGTTGTTCTAGTTGCAGCAAATCCAAAGCTTGTTCCGCTAACCCTTCCTTTTCTAGCATCAGCGGTACTTCATAAATACTTTTCGCGTCGTGAGAAGTGATCACGCACTTTTCCTGTACGTCACAGAAAGTTGACAACTTCTCCTTCATCCCTGGTTGCAAAGGGCGATCGCATCTACAAACCAAAATATCAGGTTGAATCCCAATCGATCGCAAACTTCCCACCGAGTGCTGAGTCGGCTTAGTTTTCATCTCCCCCGCCGCCGCAATCCAAGGTACTAGGGTAACATGAATATAAATCACATTTTTGCGTCCCACATCCCTGCGGAACTGCCGAATCGCCTCCAAAAAGGGTTGGGACTCAATATCACCCACCGTACCCCCGATCTCCGTAATCACCACATCGGGATTCGTATTCTTCGCCACCCGGTGAATGCGTTCCTTAATCTCATTCGTAATGTGCGGAATCACCTGTACCGTCCCGCCGTTATAATCTCCCCGGCGTTCCTTATTAATCACCGCCTGATAGCATTGACCTTGAGTGACGCTGTTCAGACGCGATATCGACGTATCCGTAAACCGTTCATAGTGCCCTAAGTCTAAATCCGTTTCGGCACCATCATCAGTCACGAACACCTCACCGTGTTGAAACGGGCTCATAGTTCCCGGATCGACATTCAGATAGGGGTCTAGCTTCAGAATCGAGACAGAATAATCCCGCGACTTCAGCAAACGGCCCAAGGAAGCAGCGACAATCCCCTTGCCAATGCTGGAAACGACCCCACCAGTCACAAACACAAACTTGGTCATAGGATTTTAGCTTTCAACTTTAGATTTTTCTATCCAACTCCCACTCTAAAATCTAAAAGCCAAAATTGGAAATTGTCTAGCGGGGACTGGGGACTGGGGAACCCACCCAATTTGTAGGATGGGTGAAGAGAAGCGAAACCCATCTTACAAATTTTTGTTAACAGTTAACAGTTAACTGTTAAGAAGGTAAAAGATAACAGTTTAAGGCGTTAAATGTACAGAAACATTAGGAGAAATACCCAGCTTAATATCAACGGCAACCCCCTTAAGGGCTTTGAGATTCAATTTCAGTTGTAGATCCCTAGTAATAAGTAAGGCGTTGAGAATTGTCCCCAAAAGTTTGTTGTTGGGATGATCTGCTATCAGTTTTTGTACCGCTTCTTTATTGATCCGCTCTACCGAACCAGAGAGAGTAGTTCTAATCTCTGGTACAAGTCCCATTTCTACCTTAAAACTCTCCACGCTTAAACCCAGACTTTCTGCCATCGGTAAAACTTTTTGATATTCTTCCAGAATGGCATTGAATTGTTCCTGAGCAGCAGCAGAAATTCCTGCAACTTGTTCAGTTAATTTGCCTGTAGCTCCTTGTGCTTTATCTTTCGCACCCTGTATCGGATTGCCTAGATTTTTGATGTCCATGAGTAAATTTTAGAAAAAACGGGGAATTTTTAACTTGTGCTACAGAAGCATCATCACGATACTTATGCAATCAAAAAACTCTACTTTTTAGTATAGAGAATTAAGCAGGAAAAGTCAACTATTTTTGCTAAAATTTGTTACGATCGTTAAATTGGTTAATTTCTCTCGGCAATAGGAGACTCCATCGCCAAGGCGAACCGAATGAGAGAGGCAAAAATAGTTACTACCAAAGGCTTTAGCAAATAAGCGATCGCCCAAACCATGTCTACTATTGCATTTTCCTCCTGCCTCCTGCCTTCTCCTGCCTCCTCCAACTTTAATTGGTATTGGTCAGGAACGTTTTTTTTGTTACCGGGGTCATGGTACGCAGAGTAAACGCTGTCACATCTGCTATAAAAACTGCTATGAAGTTCGCCCCTATTTTCCCAGTCCAAGGGTTGCTGTCCGTAGGCATCGCACTCATCACTGGCATGGGCCAAGGCTCGCGGGCAACAGACTACAAGCCAAATTTTCTCGTTATGTCTAGCCACTATCCCACTCAAATCCCCCTCCGCCTTGCTAGAGCTGATGCTAACTGCTCTGTTAACGGCTCATCTCAGCCTAAATGTCAACCCAGCGGTTTGTACGTCGAAACTCCTGGCAAAACAGAACAAGTTTTTCCTCTCAAGCATACAGAAGTTAAGGCAAAAATTGCCGGCAATATTTCCCGCGTCGAAGTTTCTCAGAAGTTTGAAAATCCTTTTAATGAACCTCTAGAAGCAGTTTATGTCTTTCCCTTGCCGGATGGCGCAGCGGTAGACGATATGGAAATTAAAATAGGTGCGCGGATAGTTAAAGCTGATATCAAACGTCGGGAAGAAGCTCAAGAAATTTACGAACGTGCTAAACAACAAGGTCGCACTGCTGGACTTTTAGAACAAGAACGAGACAATATTTTTACTCAATCTCTTGCCAATATCAAGCCAGGAGAACAGATAGAAGTTACTATTCGCTACACAGATTCACTCAAATTTGAAGGCGGCGATTATGAATTTGTGTTCCCAATGGTGGTAGGGCCGCGCTACATTCCAGGGACACCAATTCCCCCGAAATCGCCCAATTCAGGAGTTAACACAGATCGCGTTCCCGATGCTTCTCGAATTAATCCGCCCATACTGCCGCCAAACACTCGTTCGGGACATGATATCGGCGTTTCTGTAGAAATTGATGCGGGTTTGGCTATTAGCAACGTCCGCTCTACTTCTCATAAAATTGAAACTGCTGCTAGCGGTAATATAGTCCGAGTTCAACTGGGGAATTTAGATACAATCCCTAATAAAGATTTGATTTTGCGCTATCGAGTGGCTGGCGATCGGACTCAGGCAACTGTGCTGACTCAAGCTGACAAACGAGGGGGACATTTTGCCCTGTATCTTATTCCAGCTTTACAGTACAAAAGTAATGAAATTGTGCCGAAAGATGTTGTATTTTTAATGGATACTTCCGGCTCTCAGCAAGGCGAACCTTTGGTTAAATCTAAGGAATTGATGCGCCGCTTTATCAATGGGCTCAATCCTAATGATACCTTTACGATTATTGATTTTGCTAATACTGCTAAAGCGCTTTCCGTTGCACCTCTGGCAAATACAGCAGAAAATAGGCAAAAGGCTTTAGCTTATATCGAGCAACTGCAAGCTAATGGCGGTACAGAGTTGCTAAATGGCGTTCAAGCAGTGATGAATTTTCCCGCCGCTGAGTCAGGAAGATTGCGGAGCGTTGTCTTAATTACAGATGGTTATATTGGCAATGAAAATGAGGTAATTTCCCAAGTACAACGAAGTTTAAAACCAGGAAATAGACTGTACAGTTTCGGGGTTGGTAGTTCTGTAAATCGGTTTTTACTCAACCGTTTGGCAGAAGTGGGAAGAGGCACTTCTGTGGTAATTCGTCAAGATGAACCAACCCAAGATTTAGTCGAAAAGTTTTTGACAGAAATTAATAATCCGGTGTTGACGAATATTGAAATGGTTTGGGAAGGGGGAGGGGAAAAACCAGAGATTTATCCTCTAGTTGCACCCGATTTATTTGCTAATCAGCCGTTAGTTTTGTTTGGAAGAAAGAGCGATCGCGCTAACGGTCAAATCCGCATTACTGGAACGGTAGCTGGGGGGAAACGCTATGAAAAGAGCGTGCCAGTTAATTTTATGGCGGGGGTAGAACTTCGTCAACGGGAGTCAAATCCACCAAGTGCGATCGCAGATTTTGGCAATCCCGCGATCGCGCAACTCTGGGGACGTTATAGAATTAAAGACTTAATGAGTCAAATGTTTGGCGGCGAGACTACATCTCTGGTGGATGCTGTTACTAATACTGCCCTCACCTATCGCTTGCTGTCCCAATATACGGCTTTTGTCGCCGTCAGCGAAGAGGTGCGGGTAGAACCAGATGGAACTCGTCGCCGCGTCCAAGTCCCCGTAGAATTGCCAGAGGGCGTTAGCTACGACGCAGTTATTGAGCCACAGCAGGAGGCGGAAGCCACCAGAGGCGGTGGAGTGCGGAGTTTGGCCGCGCCTGCACCTTATCCTAGTTCCCTACCCATTGCCCCCAGACGGCCGGAAACTACGCAGAAAACCCCCAGTTCTAATGTAGAGGTGGTAACTGTTGAGGGATTGGATGGAAGTGCGATCGCATCTCTAACTCAACACCTGAAAGCGATAAATTTAGTTAACGGAGTCGGCGGCGATATTATCTTGGAGTTATTCGTTAAAGATGGGCGTGTCGATCGCATTGTCTTAGACGATAAAGCTTCGACGCTGCAACAGAAAGATGTTGTTGATACTTTGAAGCGATCGCTCTTTTCTTGGTCATCTCCTGCGGGGTTGCGTGGGACTATTCGCCTTAAATTGCGAATTGTTCCTATGCCGAATTAAAGACAATCAAGCTGAAATATTCTCAAATATTCGGGATCAAATATTCCGGCGATTGAAATCGCAGCTATACAAACAAAGTCCGCCTACGCGGACTAAGAGGTATGTAGTTGCACTGAAGCGCAACTACATACCTTTGTTGATTATAGCAACCGCTTTCGTCGCTTACGGTAACTCCAACTCTGACATCTGGTTCATAATCCTTGATTGTCGTAACCTTTTCTCTCTTCCCTCTTCCCTAGCCCCTAGCCCCTAGCCCCTAGTCCCTAGTTATATTATTTTTTCCAAGGCCACTTAGTCCCCATTTCAGTCATGGCTGAGAAGATGAGATAGATAATTAATAAACTCATACCTACAATTAAGGAAAGTAAATCGTTTTCCATATTGTGCTATAGCTTAGGACGCATCTAATTTTACCACTTGTTATAGAATGGTAGTCAAAGCTCAAGAAATTTGGAGTTAAGAAAATGCGCCTACTACACACGATGTTGCGAGTCGGAAACCTAGAAGAGTCACTGAAGTTTTACACTGAAGTGCTAGGAATGAAACTGCTACGTCAAAAGGAATATCCAGATGGTAAATTTACTCTGGCTTTCGTGGGTTACGGCGATGAATCCGACCACACGGTATTAGAATTAACGTACAATTGGGGTACTGACAAGTACAATTTGGGAGATGCTTACGGTCACATTGCGATCGGTGTTGATGATATTTATGCTACTTGCGATGAAATTAAGACTCGTGGTGGTAAAGTTACTCGCGAACCGGGGCCGATGAAACATGGTTCAACGGTGATTGCATTTGTGCAAGATCCTGATGGATATAAAGTTGAATTAATTCAATTGAAAGCTTAAAACATTGCTGAAAAAGCAATATAGCACCTTTATTCTTTAGTCCGCGTAGGCGGACTTAGTTTGTGTACCCGCGTTGCTTCGCGAATTCTATTCGCCTGGAATGATTCTTTAGCAATTAAGGCTGATGTTCCTGCAACCAATTGGCTAAATCTGCGGCTGATGAAAAATCTAGTAACGCCTCCCCTAAATTTTCTAATTCTTCTACAGATAAAGCTTGAATTTGCTCAACCATTTCCGGTGCGATCGCGCCGATGCGTCGATTCAATTGGCGAGTAAGTAAAGCTGTCTCGCGTTGCTGTGCTTGTTGCAAACCTTGTTGCAAACCTTGTTGCAAACCTTGTTGCAAACCTTGTTGTCTGCCTTCAAGGATGCCCTCTTCGAGAATTTCTTGGTAAATGACAGACTCACGCATAATGTCTCTCCTCAATAGTTGTCTGATTAAGTTTTTTTCAAATCTCAATCCAGCGATTACTTGGGTGCAAGCCAGTAAATCAGCTTGTTGATTGGGTTCATCTATTATAGCAATTCTCTCCGCTATTTGCTGTAGCAAAGTTTGCGGCGAGTTGGTTTGAGATAGGGTTGCTAATGGCAATAATCCGGGGGAAGATAGCAGTAAAGCGGGGTCTTGTTCCCACAGACGAATGACTCGGTAGCCGTGTCTGGTGTTGGTGTCTGTCCACTCGGATACAAAAACTTGTTCTGATGTGGTTTCCTGTAAAAAAATTACGACTTGATAGATGGCGCAGGAGTATTGCCGTTTCAGCCTGACGTAGTAATCTAGCATTCTGAAGGCGATGGTGGGTTCAGAATAGGGACGGGTTTCAAATTCCAGGTGGAGGATTTGGTTATTGGTTTGGAGGAAGACGAGAGAATCGGCGCGGATGGGTTCTTGGATCAGTTCGGTTTTGAGGATTTGAATATTGCCGGATCGATCGTTTGGTAGTAGCCAGTTGACGAAGGCGGCGGGGAATTTTTCGGCTAGGTATTTGCAGGTGTTATCGTAGGCCAAGGAAGGTGGATTGTGCGAGTGGTTTGTAGGATATTGTACCGCTATTTTTGGGGAGTGCGTAGGCGTAGCCAGCCGTAGGCATCCCGTTTTTGAATGGCTGACACTTTATGCCTGATTCAATAAATCTAAAAATTATTGGACAACGCGATCGCTTTCTTTGTTACAACTCTTCAACGAATCAGATATACTGAGATACGACCCGAACGATTCTGAACTCACCCTATTATGCTAAAGACACTTTGGGCGATCGTTCGCCAAGGCAAAATTGAATTGTTGGAACCAACAGAAATTCCTGAAGGTGCAAGAATTTTGGTAACATTTCTACCTGATGATGAATCTGAATTCTGGATTCAGACAAGTCAAGGATCGCTAGATGCAATTTGGGATAATACAGAGGATGATGTTTATGCCCAGTTACTCTAAAAATGACATTATCCCTAGTTTGTCACTCTAGGCAGAAGAAAATTGGTGAAAAGCATTTAATTTAGTCCCTGTTAAAGCATTAGCACAGAGATTAACCAGACTAATTAAAGTATTAAAACTACTAACTAATAGAGGAGATTCAAAAACCTTCAACCAAGGTTTTACTAATTTGAGGGCTAATAGTGGCAATATGCTTCTTCTTTTAACCAGTTAAAGATAATTTTTAGTCTCTGGGTTCTTAATTCTTCCGATTTCCAGGGAGATTGTGTTAAAAAGTTATGCAATGATTGACTATTTTTTAATCCAATTATTTTAGAGAGTGTTACTAAACTTTTTCTCTTGCTTGGTGTCAAAATCCCCATAATAATTTGCTTAAAGGCTTCATAGCTTCTAACTTCTGGAAATATTTTTTGATAACTCTCACAATATTGATCGATGAAACTAATGGTAGGTTGTGGAATTTTGGGCTGTATCATAGTCTGTGTCTCCCATTTAGACTTCTCTTTCTATTTTACTCTTCCTAGAGTGACAAACTAGGGATAATTGATAGTATACTATTTTACAAAGCCAGGAAAAACGACATAATTAATATGTTTTAGATTGGCTCAATTTATGACCGGAATTAACCGCGAACTAAGCATCGACACTAAACACATTGCCAAACATCTACCCGATACTCCTCAAATGCAAAAGCTACTCCAACAAGAAGGTAATGTTCATGTCTTTAACGATCGAGCTACAATGGAAATGGTGGCTCAAGCTATAATTGCAAATGGAGAGTTTATCGGCGTAATTCGCGGTCACGAACGTTATGGTCTTTATTTTCCTGACCCCATTGGCTATAGACTTGACAGCAACAATAGTAGAATACCACTTAGGTATGGAGAAATTAAAATAAAAGGAGATAAATACCATGTCATCCCCAGAACTAAACCTAGCCGATAACTGGGAATTTACAGAGTTATGGGTAGATCCGACAGCCTCACCACCTTACGTCCTAATTTTATTAGGTGACAGTTCAGGTAATAGCTGTGTCTACGATCCTGCTCAAAATTATCAAATTGTATTTACCAGTTCAGATTATGAAGAAGCTAAACTCTGGCTCTTAGAAGATGAATACGAACGAGTAGAACGTCGGTTACAATTGGAAGCAGCATGACCCCTATTTTTGAAAAAATGGGAATGTTAGATCGCACTTCCCAAAGAAGCGCGATCGCTTTTGCTAAAAAAGTTATGATATTGTTTTCATTCCTTGAGCGATCGCCAGCCTTTACCAGCCTCAGCCCCGAATCCGAAGAGACTCAGACACCCGTTTAACCTCTATCATAGTTATGAGAGTATATCTGAAGGGACAAAAAGTAGAACTCCCTTCGATCGCGAGGAAATACCGTGCAGCCAACAGACCCTAGCAAATTTACCGATAAAGCCTGGGAAGCCATCGTCAAATCCCAGGATGTAGCCCGCCGCTTTGCCAACCAGCAGCTAGAGGTCGAACATTTAGCGATCGCACTTCTAGAACAGCAAGGTCTTGCCAACAATATCTTCAGCAAAGCAGGGGTTGACCATCTACGCCTAACCCAGCAGCTAGAAGCATTTGCCAAACGCCAACCCAAAGTCGCCAATGCCGAACAACTTTACCTGGGACGCGGCTTAGAAGTGATGTTAGACGCTGCTGAAGCTGCAAGAGTGGCTTGGCAGGACGGTTTTATCGCTGTAGAACATTTATTAATCGCCTTGATCGAGGACGAACGCATCGGTCGCCGTTTGCTGACAAAAACCGAAGGCCCGCCCCCTCGGCCTGGTTACGATCGCACTCCCCCTACCAAAGTCATCGATCGCCAAAAACTTGAAGAAGCAATTAAAGCTGTCCGGGGTTCTGCGAAAGTTCAAGACCAAAATTCAGAGTCAACTTACGATGCACTTGCTAAGTTCGGTCGCGACTTGACAGAAGCCGCAAAATCGGGAAAACTCGACCCCGTAATCGGTCGCGATGAGGAAATTCGCCGCGTAGTCCAAGTGCTCTCCCGTCGCCAGAAAAATAATCCCGTATTAATTGGCGATCCGGGGGTAGGGAAGACTGCGATCGCTGAAGGTTTAGCCCAGCGAATTGTTAACGGCGACGTGCCCGAATCTCTCAAAAATCGCCAGCTATTTTCCCTCGATATGGGCAGCTTAATTGCCGGGGCAAAATTCCGAGGCGAATTTGAAGAACGCCTGCGGTCAGTATTACGAGAAGTGATCAATTCTGACGGTCAAATCGTCTTATTTATTGACGAATTGCATACAGTTGTAGGCACTGGTGGCGGTGGAAGTTCTGGTTCGGGAATGGATGCCGGTAACTTGTTGAAACCGATGTTAGCCAGAGGTGAATTGCGCTGTATTGGTGCAACCACCCTCGATGAATTTCGCAAGAATATTGAAAAAGATCCTGCCTTAGAAAGACGATTTCAACAAGTATTTGTCGATGAACCTAGCGTCGAAGATACTATTTCAATTTTGCGCGGACTTAAAGACCGTTATGAAAGACATCATGGAGTCAAAATATTAGACTCTGCCTTGGTTGCTGCGGCTACCTTGTCTTCCCGTTACATTTCCGATAGATTTTTACCAGATAAAGCCATCGATCTAGTAGATGAAGCCGCTGCCCAATTGAAGATGGAAATCACTTCTAAACCCGCAGAATTAGAACAAATCGATCGGCGGGTGATGCAGTTGGAAATGGAAAAACTGTCTATCGAAGGTGAAGGCAAAGGGGCGCAAAATCTGGGTTTCACTACTAGGTTAGAACGCATTCAAGCTGAAATTGATGCTTTGAAAGAAAAGCAGGAAAAATTATCAACTCAGTGGCAAGGTGAAAAGCAATCCTTAGATGCAATCAATCAATTGAAAGCGGAAGAAGATGAGTTAAGGGTGCAAATTGAGCAGGCAGAAAGGGCTTACGATTTGAATAAGGCGGCACAGTTAAAGTATGGCAGACTGGAGACTGCGGTGCGAGATCGCGAAGCCAAAGAAGCCGAACTATTAAAACTACAATCTCAAGGTTCATCATTACTTCGCGAACAAGTTACCGCCAGTGATATTGCGGAAATAGTTGCTAAGTGGACGGGAATTCCTGTCAATCGGTTGTTAGAATCTGAAAGACAAAAACTGCTACAATTAGAGAAACATTTACACCAGCGAGTCATCGGTCAACACGAAGCCGTAGAAGCAGTTTCGGCCGCAATTCGGAGAGCTCGCGCCGGCATGAAAGACCCCGGTAGACCCATCGGTTCCTTCTTATTTATGGGGCCGACTGGCGTAGGAAAAACAGAATTAGCCCGCGCTTTAGCTGAGTTTCTATTTGATACCGATGATGCGATCGTGCGAATAGATATGTCGGAGTATATGGAGAAGCATAGCGTCTCGCGATTAGTGGGAGCTCCGCCGGGATATGTGGGTTATGATGAAGGCGGTCAACTTTCGGAAGCAGTACGCCGTCACCCTTATTCAGTCGTACTTTTTGATGAAGTAGAAAAAGCACACCCGGATGTATTTAACATTTTATTGCAGGTGTTAGATGATGGCAGAATTACCGATTCTCAGGGGAGAGTTGTTGATTTTAGAAATACCGTCATTGTGATGACTAGCAATATTGGTAGCGACTACATTCTGGATGTTGCTGGCGATGATTCTAAGTACGAAATGATGTACAAACGGGTGACGGATGCGTTGCGATCGCACTTCCGTCCCGAATTTCTCAACCGCGTTGATGACATTATCTTGTTCCACACTTTGAGTAAGACAGAATTGCGGCAAATTGTCAGCATTCAAGTGAAGAGAATTGAACGGTTGCTGGGAGATCAAAAAATCAACTTGGACTTGTCAGAAGCGGCCAAGAATTATATCGCTGATGTCGGTTACGACCCTGTTTATGGTGCGCGACCATTGAAACGTGCGATTCAGCGAGAATTAGAAAACCCGCTGGCGAATAAGTTATTAGAAAATACCTTTGTGGAGGGCGATACAATTGTGATAGATTGTGTTGATAACAGTATGATTTTTAGTAAAGGAGAGTTGCCATCTACAGAGCGCCCAACAAGTTTATCGATTCAAAAGGTAGATTAAGCAATGGTGCATATACCATTGATTTGACTGGCGTGGCTAAGCACACAACTGGGTCATTATCAACTGGTAAAAGTCAGTTTTTATGGGAAGTAGATGTTGAATCAGCCGTACTAGATGCCGCTGCTTACGCTGATGAGTACGATCTGTGGGAGGGCTCAACATCTAATCTTTATAAAGCCAAAGTTAGGGTACTCAATGGCCCTATTGGTGTACTTGGAGACACAGGAGAGTTAACAGACTACATTAATATTTATAGGAGATCGCCAAGCATAATTGACGGTAAAGAAACAAGATTAGTTCACGGTTCACCAGGAAACCCGCCATGAGTGTCATAGATTTAACGCCTTTTTTCATTAAAGCTCGTTCTCAGTCAAGTAACTGGTCAATAGATGAATTGAAAAAAATCTTGTTATCTATCCCTAAACTAATACCAGATGCTAAAATTGATTGGGATACAGGGGCCGGTGAAGACTGGGTAACGATCAGACGGAGTAAAAAAGATTTTGGGATTATTCGAGTTGATATTCCCATTGCGTTTTTTTTAAATGAATGTTCGGATGCAGTTTCTCAACTTTTAGCACGTCATAACGTCAAGTTAATTCCTATTAAAAGCTTTAGCGAGAGAGAGTTTAAGTTGGATCGGTATCAAGTTCAAGAGATTATTCCGGGTGGATGGCACGCAGATCCAGACGCAGTTAATATGGATTCCTTGTCAATTGCTGATTTGTGGTATGCGACAATATAACTAAGAAGGAAGAATGAAGAAGGAAGAAGAAGGGAGAGGAGGAAAAAACTATTTCCTGTTTACCTGTCTCGGCAGTCGTCAGTTACCAGAAAGTAGGGTAAACCGAATCATCCTTTTAGGGTAATCCCTTTGCAAAAAAGCGGCGCGATCGCACAAAATCATTAAATACAGGACTTACGCAGAAGAGATCCCCGCACCCCCCGAAACAGGGGACTTTTGAGATTCCCATCCCCTCCAAGGGTTTCCTCCTATTTTCAGGGGGGTTAAGGCGGATCGAAGTTTAAGCTTCATCGTGCGTCAATCCTATACTCACAGTCACTTAAAGTAAAACTATGACAGTCCTCGAACAGGGAACAATTACGATCCATACCGAGAATATTTTCCCGATTATCAAGAAATCTCTCTATACTGACCACGAGATCTTCTTGCGGGAACTGGTATCAAACGCCGTAGATGCGATCGCGAAACTGAAAATGATTTCTCGTTCCGGCGAATTTAGCGGCGACATCGGGGAACCAGAAATTCACCTCGCCATTGATAAAGAGAAAAAAACCCTCTCTGTCTCTGATAACGGTATTGGTCTAACGGCGGATGAAGTAAAAAAATACATCAATCAAGTTGCCTTTTCCAGCGCCGAAGAATTTATTCAAAAATACAAAGGAGAAGGTAACGACGCAATTATCGGTCACTTTGGTCTGGGTTTCTACTCTTCCTTCATGGTGGCCAAACAAGTAGAAATCGATACCCTTTCCTACCAAGAAGGTGCTCAAGCAGTACACTGGTCTTGCGATGGTTCGCCAGCCTTTGAGTTGACAGATTCTCCGCGCACAGAACGCGGTACAACGATTACTCTCACTCTCCAAGATGAAGAAGAAGAATATTTAGAAACCAGCCGCATTAAGCAGCTAATTAAAACTTACTGCGACTTCATGCCAGTGCCAATTAAACTGGATGGAGAAGTAATTAACAAGCAAAAAGCTGCTTGGCGAGAATCTACTAGCAACCTCACCAAAGAAGATTATTTAGAACTCTACCGCTACCTCTACCCCTTCCAAGAAGAACCGCTTTTGTGGGTACATCTAAATACAGATTATCCTTTCATTGTCAACGGGATTCTATATTTCCCTAAATTGCGGCCAGATGTCGATGTCACTCAAGGCAATATTAAACTATTCTGCAATCAAGTCTTTGTCAGCGATCACTGCGAAGAAGTTATCCCTAAATTTTTGATGCCGCTGCGAGGGGTGATTGATAGTACAGACATTCCTCTGAATGTATCTCGCAGTTCCCTACAAAGCAACCGCACAGTCAGGAAAATTGCTGATTATATTGCCAAAAAAGTTGGCGATCGTCTTAAAGAACTTTACCGCGATAACCGCGATGAATATATCCGCTGTTGGCAAGACATCGGTACATTTGTCAAGTTCGGATCGCTGAATGACGAGAAGTTTAAAAAGCAAGTCGAAGATATCCTAATTTATCGCACGACTTACCAACCAACCGCAGAAAAATCAGAAAGTGTAACTCCAGAAGTGCAGGTACAAGCTGAGGATGGAGACGCATGGCAAGAAGTAACGCCGAAGTCGGAAACCTCAACTTCAACGCAACCTTATACTACCCTTCAGGAGTATTTGGAACGCAATCAAAAACGCCACGAAAACCGCGTATTTTATTGTACTGAACCGGCATCGCAGGCTACTTATGTGGAACTGCACAAGAGTCAAGGTTTGGAAGTCCTATTTATGGACTCCTTCATTGATACGCACTTTATCAGTTCCTTGGAGAGAGACTATAAAGATGTCAAATTCTCGCGGGTTGATTCCGAACTTGATGAGACGCTGATTGACAAGGAAAAAGAAGCTGAGATTGTTGACCCGAATACCAATAAAACTCGCAGCGAACAAATTAAAGACTTGTTCCAACAAGCGATCGGTAAGTCAACAGTTACTATTCGCACTGAAGCTTTGAAATCTGACGATCCCCAGGGTACGCCGCCGGCAATTGTTTTGTTACCAGAAGCGATGCGGCGACTGCGGGATATGACGGCTTTATTGCAGCAGCAAACGGCTGGATTTCCTGACGAACATATCCTAGTAGTAAATACTGCTCACCCGCTGATTCAAAACTTGGCTAATTTGAGTCAAGGCGCGATTATTCAAGGTAGCGGCGTGTCTCCATCTAGCGAGTTGGCAAATATGATTTGTCATCATGTTTATGACTTAGCTTTGATGGCTCAGAAAGGGTTTGATGCTGAGGGAATGAAGGATTTTGTGGAACGCTCAAATCAGGTGTTGACGCGGTTAACGGAACGAGCATTGTAATCAATTATCCTCAAATCCCTCTGAAAAAAACTACAGTTTATAAACTGTAGCTTGCAAACAGGGGGATTTTGATAGGATGCTCCCGATTTGACCTATTTGTGCGAATCGATCTATAATTGAAGGTTGCATCGCAAAGAAAAACGGTAATCTGGAGGGTAATATGTCTCGGAAATGTCAGTTGACAGGGAAAAAGGCGAATAATGGGATGGCTGTTTCCCACTCGCACCGCCGCACTCACAAGTTGCAGGAGGCGAATTTGCAGTGGAAACGGATTTGGTGGCCCCAAGGGAAGCGCTGGGTGAAGTTACATCTTTCTACGAAGGCGATTAAGACCATACAACTCAAGGGTTTGGATGCTCTGGCGCGGGAAGCTGGAATTAACTTGAACAAATATTAAATCGGCAATTAATACCATTTGGTTGAAAAGGCTGGTAATTTTTTGAGTGCGATCGCGTTAATTGATGCGATCGCACTCAATTTTTTTAGGGAACCGCACCGAGTAATACCAAATCCAGTTTACTACCCCCTTTATTGTCATTGTTCGCTGTGCTCCGCAATCGCAGAGACTAGGGGATTGCTTCGCGGAGTTCGCAATGACGGATTATTACTAATACAATCGCTCGCTATTTACTAAGATATGGTAACATTCCTCTAAGTTTACGAGCATTAGTGGTAGCGACAACTAATAATTTATTCATAGCTAATGGTTGACAACCATAACCATTAGATCTCTGCGATCTTGATGACGCAAGCATTATTAGCTCTAAGTTGAAACTTAATTGAGCGCAATATCTATATTTTACCCAATGAATACCCAAGATATTCCTTTAAACAGCGTTCACACAACTAATTTCCCAAATATTTTAACTCAACTTGGTATTTCCCTAGTTGTTTCCACTTACCAAGCAGGCAAGTTAATAGTTCTGCGTGCTGACAATAATAATACTATAAATACCCATTTTAGAACCTTCGATCGCCCAATGGGTTTAGCAGTAGATCGCGAAAAATTAGCCATTGGTACAGCTTACCAAATTATCGAACTTCGCAATGTCCCAGCAGTAGCGCCAAAGCTAGAACCAGTTGGCAAACATGATGCTTGTTATCTCCCTCGTCGCACTCATATTACTGGGGATATTGACATTCACGAAATGGCCTATGCTAATGATGAACTTTGGTTTATTAATACCCGTTTTTCTTGTTTATGTACCCTAGATCAAACTCATAGTTTTGTACCGCGATGGCGACCTCATTTTATTAATGCTTACGATCTCAGCGATCGCTGTCATCTTAACGGTTTAAGCATCCGCAACGATCGACCACAATATATTACAGCATTAGGAGAAACAAATGAAGCCGCAGGTTGGCGAAAAAACAAAGCTAATGGGGGGATTCTTATTGATATTTCCAGTAATGAAATCATCTGTCGTGGTTTATCTATGCCTCATTCTCCCCGCTGGTATCGGGAGGAACTTTGGGTATTAGAATCAGGAAATGGTAGTTTAGCTAAAGTTGACTTAAGTTCGGGAAATTTAACTACAGTTGCTCAAGTTCCTGGTTTCACTCGCGGTTTAGCTTTTTGGGAAAATTTAGCCTTTATTGGACTTTCACAAATTAGAGAAACCGCCGTTTTTAGTGGATTACCGATTACCAAAAGTCTCACGGAAAGGATTTGTGGCGTGTGGGTAGTCAATATTGACACTGGAGAAATTATTGCTTTCTTAAGATTTGAAAGTGGCGTACAAGAAATATTTGCTATTGGTATTATTCCCGGCTTTCTATTTCCCGAAGTCATTAACTGGGATGAGCAACTTTTAGGCACAACCTATATTTTACCCGATGAAGCACTTCAAGAAGTAGAACTAACTGAGAAGATTCTACAACCAGAAGATGCCGAATATTTACTCAATTTGGGCAATGATGCCTACAATCAAGGCAACCTGGAAGCTGCAATGCAGCAATATCAGAAATGCCTAGAACTTAAGCCAGATTATTTGATGGCCCGGTATAATTTGGGAGTGGTTTATTTAGAACAAGAACAATGGGAAGAGGCGATTATCGAATTAGAACAAGTAATTACCATAGATCCCAATCATGCCGAAGCTTACAATAATTTGGGTATAATTTCCCAGCACGAACATAGATTAAATGAAGCGATTGAATATTATCAAAAAGCAATTGCTATTCGCTACCAATTTCCTGATGCACATTTTAATTTAGGCATGGCTTTATTACAAATGGGAGAATATACCCAAGGCTTTGCCGAAAGCGAGTGGCGTTGGCAAACGAATAACTTTACACCTTTTATTTGTCCTCAACCTTTGTGGGATGGTAGCGATTTAAGCGGTCAAACTATTCTGATTCATACCGAACAAGGTTCGGGAGATGCAATTCAATTTATTCGCTATATTCCCCTAGTTGCTGAAAGTAGCTGTCGCATTATTTTAGTTTGCATTCCCGACTTAATGCCTTTATTTGCCACGATTCCTCACATTGACAAGATAATTCCGCCGGGAGATATTGCGACATCAGAATTTGATGTTTATGCTCCCTTAATGAGCTTACCTCATATTCTGGGTACAACTTTAGATACAATTCCGGCTCAAATTCCTTATTTAGAAGCAAGAGAGCAAAACGTTGTTTTCCCAATCCTGCATTCATCTGAGTCTAAAAAATTAAAAGTAGGAATTGTTTGGTGTGGGAGTCCTACTCATAAAAACGATCGCAATCGTTCTTGTAAATTAGATGATTTTGCGCCTATTTTGAATATAAAAGATGTGGATTTCTTTAGCTTGCAAAAAGTTACTAAGCCGACGGATTTAGCAAAATTGCAAGAATTTAATGTCTGCGATCTAAGTTATTATCTGAGAGATTATGGAGATACGGCAAGAGCGATCGCGCAACTAGATTTAGTAATTACTGTGGATACTTCTGTTGCTCACTTAGCCGGAGCATTAGGTAAGCCAGTTTGGACTTTACTATGCTATAGTCCCGATTGGAGATGGATATTAGAAAGAAATGATACTCCTTGGTATCCGACGATGCGACTATTTCGGCAATCGCAACCGCGAGATTGGGTGGAAGTATTTAATCGCGTTGCTGAAGCATTAAATGGGTTGGTAGGAGATTAAAAATTGTCAATATTAAGGTAACTATGACTACACTTAGCGTCACAACAACCAACGACTAGCAGCATCGCGAATTTAATTATTAATCCTGGCCCTGATGGCAAGATTAGTTTGCGAGAGGCGATCGCGGCAGCCAATAATACTACAGGTACGGATGCGATCGCCCTTGCTAATACGCTAGACATTACCGATTCAGTCAGTATTAACGCGGCCCAGGGGCAACTAATTTAACCGTTAGCGGCAACAATGCCGTGCAGGTATTCAATATTTTCGGTGCGGGGGTAATAGTAAATATTGACAGCTTAACTATTGCGAATGGCAATAGCGCATTCAATGGGGCTGGGATTAGTGTGGGAACAAGCACCACCCTGAATTTGAGTAATAGCACTGTCAGCGGCAATTCGGCTAATTACAGCGGCGGCGGGAACTGGAACGCCTTTAGGACTTACGAATTGACAAATGGGAAAATTTTCAGCATATTCAGCAACAAAATTCTGACCACAGGATCAGTTCGGCCATTTTTACCCAACGGTTGTCTTTTGACAACCTTCCTTCAAAGGGGAGTTCAAAGTCGAAGGGTTCCCTGGGAACAGACTCAGCTTTTCTGTACATGGTGAGGGAGGGTGATGCAAGGCTTTTGACCTATTTTACCTGTTTTTCTTGCACCATACTCTCGCTCCGCGATCGCATCACCCAGACTGCATCACCTCCGGGTACTGATTCAGCAAGCCCTAGTTAAAACCAACAACTAACAACTAACAACTAACAATTACAGCCGATATTGTTGCCAGAGTAAACTCGCGGCTCGATGCAGTAGGGAATGCCGATAAACTAAGCCATTCATATCATCACAATAGCCGCCACCGATCGCGCAAGCAACTGGGTATCTACCAGCCAAACAAGTAGATAAAACCTGCATATCTCGCCTAAATAAACCAGTATCAGTTAATGCTAACTTCCCCAGTTTATCGCCCTTGTGCGGATCGACACCTGCATCGTACAAAACTAGATCGGGATTGACATCTGACAGCAAATCTGGTAAATATTTAGCTAATGTCTGAAGATATTCGTCATCTTCCATACCTACAGGTAAAGATACATCTAAATCGCTTTGTTGTTTAGTTCCCGGAAAGTTGACTTCGCAGTGCATTGAAAAAGTAAATACGCTCGAATCGTCTTGGAAGATTACAGCAGTTCCGTCTCCCTGATGCACGTCTAAATCGACAATTAATACTTTCTGTACTAAACCCATTTTTTGCAGAAGACGAGATGCGATCGCTAAATCGTTAAAGATACAAAAACCAGAACCATAACTAGGAAAAGCATGGTGAGTTCCTCCAGCAGTATTGCAAGCTATACCGTGAGAAATCGCTAATTGAGCTGTGAGAATAGTACCCCCTACAGCGATGCAAGTACGGTTTGCCAAAGCGGGACTCCAAGGTAAACCGATTCGCCGTTGTGCTTTAGCGTCCAATGTTCCATTATAATAAGCTTGAACATAATCAGGCTCGTGGACTAACTCAATCCACTCTCGCTTTGGAAGTGTTGGTAGGTGAAACTGCGATCGCACAGCTACTCCATCGGCCAACAGCATCTCGGAAAGCAACTGAAACTTTGCCATCGGGAAGCGGTGTCCCGGCGGTAGTGGGGCAACGTAATCATTGTGATAAACAATGGGTAATTCCATGTAAAATATTTTAGAGGCATTCACTTCTAATCTTCAAGCTCAAAGCTAAAATCTAAAATCTGACATCATTTAAAATGTATGGAACTTTTAACAGTCTGGCAGCACGGCAGTCATAACCCAGAAAATACTAATAACTTAGATATTATTCGCCACTGGTGGGCAAATCTCAATGGTAAAGAAGTTAACTGGGTGGAACGGCTAATACCTCAAATCGGGGGGATGAGTGAAGTTAACTGGCAATCTCAAAGATTCGATCAAATATTTGTGATTGTGAATCCCGAAATTCGGGGCGGCGATACGCTCTATTGGTATAAACCAGATTCTCCTTTAGAACACAGCCAGATAGCTCAAAAACTTGAATTAGATAATCTCAAACAGCATTTATACATTTATCCTCAGTCTGAGTCGGAACTGGCGATTCGCGTAGAACTCCATCAATTTGAATATCAGACTATTGAACTACAAAATGTTGAAATTACCTTTAAAGAAAAAGAAGTTATGACCCTGCGAGATGTAAAACAGCAACTTGAAGTGAAAGTTACTTTAACTCCAATTAATCTTAATTTACTTAAAGAGTGGCTATTATAGGATAGAATTTGTAACGCCACCCTCTGGGTGATAAAGATACCCCCCAGAGGTCGGCGTTACGTAAATTAGCAAAATTAAAGATTAAAATTATAGTAGTTAATTAAAATTCAGAGAAAGCTGTGACGACACAACAATTAACACCGATCGGTACCTTTGAAAAACTGTTTTGGACTTGGAAAGACCATAAAATTCAGTATACAGTTCGGGGAACCGGGCGGCCGTTGGTACTGATTCACGGTTTTGGTGCTTCTATTGGACACTGGCGGAAAAATATCCCTGCGATCGCAGATGGTGGCTATCGAGTATTCGCCCTAGATTTACTGGGATTCGGCGGATCGGATAAGCCCAACCTCGATTACAGTCTAGAATTGTGGCAAGAAATGGTTAAAGATTTCTGGGCCGAACATATTCAAGAACCGACTGTATTTGTGGGTAATTCCATCGGCGCTTTACTGAGTTTGATGGTAGTCGCCAATCATCCAGAAATTGCTGCTGGTGGGGTTTTGATTAACTGTGCGGGGGGACTCAATCACCGCCCCCACGAACTGAATTTACCGCTACGGACTGTGATGGGGATTTTTACCAATATAGTGCGATCGCCTGCCTTTGGGCCATTCCTTTTTAACCGCATCCGTCAGAAAAACCGCATCCGCAGCACCTTAAGTCAAGTTTACAGCAACCCCGAAGCGATCACCGACGAACTCATAGAAATACTCTATACACCCTCCTGCGATCGCGGAGCTCAGCAAGTTTTCGCCTCCATTCTCAGTGCTCCTCCCGGCCCTCAACCATCAGAATTGTTGCCGAAAGTCAAGCATCCTTTATTGGTAATCTGGGGAGCAGATGACCCTTGGACACCAGTTACAGGGGCAAAGGTTTATCAGGAGTTGGCGGAGCTCGGTAAACCCGTCCAGTTTATTTCTATCCCCAAAACGGGCCATTGTCCCCACGACGAGCGACCCACTGAGGTTAATTCTTTGATTTTGCAATGGTTAGACCAATTGCCCTCAGCCCTTTAACCCCTTGCGCTGTCTGGCTTTAAGGGATTTTAGGAAAAAACTTTCAAAAAGGGCTTGACAAAACTAGGATACCTTCGGTTATAGTTAGTCTCGTGTGAGGAGCGAACCAGTAAGAGCACCGAGACGAAACACGGCCAGTCGTCGGTGCTCTTTCTGTTGGAAGGTCAAAAATTTGACGACCTGCGTAAGTCCTAATGGCTAATGGCTAATTGCTAATGGCTAATGGCTAATTGCTAATTGCTAATTGCTAATTGAAGACAGGCTAATTACCCATCCTCCCCATCCTCCCTCGCTCCCCTATTTTCCCTATCTTCCCCATCCTCCCCCATCTTCCCCCTCTCTTACCCTAGCCCCTAGCCCCTAGCCCCTAGCCCCTTCTTCTTCCCCTAGCCCCTAGTTATAAAAGCACAAATTCTTCGATCGCGGCCGCTACACCATCTTCTTCTACAGTCGGTGCTACCCATTGCGCGATCGCCTTGACTTCATCCGGGGCATTGCCCATCGCTACACCAATGCCTGCATAGGAAAGCATTTCCAAATCATTAAAATTATCGCCGATCGCCATCACATTCGCCGATTGCAACCCCAAAATTTCTTCAGCTAGGTAGCGAAGTGCAGCCCCCTTACTAACTAAGGGATTGGCAGCTTCAAAAAAAGTAGCCACTGATGTTGTTAAATAAAGTTCGGCTGGGGTGTAAATCTGGCGTAAATTGCTGAGAAGATTCGCGATCGCCTCTGGATCGTCGCATAAAGCTAAAATTTTAGTGGGTTCGGTATCCAGCACAGATCGCAGATCGCCGACAGCGATAGGTTGAATTTCCGAACGCTGGGCGTAGATTTGAGTAGCAGTCGTGATTTCCCGGACGTAAAGTTGGTCATTAATGTAGAAATGGACAGAAAGAAGCGATCGCAATGCAGGTTGTTCAAAATAATCAAGGAGTGCGATCGTCTTTTCTTTTGTGACTGGCAAATGGGACAGAATTTTTCCCGTAATCGGGTCTTGAATCCACGCGCCTTGATAGCAAATTAATGGTAAGCTGGAGCCGACAGTTTGATGAAAGCGGAGAGCAGAGCGGTACATCCTTCCAGTAGCCACTACAACTTTGATTCCCTGAGCTTGAGCAGCAAAAATTGCCTGTGTAACCCGTTCGCGGATCTCGTTAGACTCACCTGCGATCGTACCATCAATATCCACCGCCAAAAGTTGAATGTCAGCAGCGCTTACAGGAGTCGATTTCGTCGCTGGGTTAGGGAATGCTAAATTCTGCATGATTGTTTTTTGGTATTTCAGTCGCTAATAGAGATTTTAAAGAAGCGACTGCCCAACCATAGATAAATTTTACAAAAAAAACGCGATTGCCCTCAAATATGTCTTCCGGCTTAGGGCACCCGTTAAAAATTTATCAAAAAAATCTAAGGCTTATACCTTAAGTAGGTTGAGTTAGCCACAAAACCCAACCTACCATAACTTAATCACAACTTACGCCTTAAAATCAGAAACTTTACCAACCGCCTATATTTTCTTATATAAAAAATGACTTCAACCAATATCCTCTCCCCCCTCATTTTAAGCAGGGCTGTTTCATTTTTTCTCTCCTAAAAGGAGAGGGGAGACTCGGCATAATTCCTGAGATTAGATACCAGCACTCGGAGCAGAGTCAGTACCCATCGGTAGCACAATACCGCGCAGAAAATCAATTTGCTGCTGAAAATCCATAGACTGGATTTGTCCTAATAAAACTTTGCCTTCTTGGGGAAGTTCATAGTCAGAAGGTACAGGAATAATAGTTCCCTCATCCATACCTTGAGCTAGGAAATACCAAAAAGCCAACTTAGTTTCAGGACTCATAGAACCATACATACGGCTCAACTGAGAATTGCCTTTTGAGGCAATATCGCGCATCACTTGTAGCTGTTCTTCGTGAGGCAATTCCTTAACTTGCTCGAACAAACCCTGAGCAATTTCAGAACCGGAAGCACCCGGAGCTGCTGGCGTTATAGACTTGCCAAGTTCAGTATAAACAAACCATAGCAAACCTAACTGATCGTCTATGCTCAAGCCATTAAGAGCTTCTTTTCCTCGATCGTAAGCGCTAACAGTAGTAAAAGTCATTTCAGCCTCCAAAAAATTATAACTTATTCAGTTTTCTCTTTTACTTAAGAAAACTGTTTTTGTTCCTTTACGAAAGTTAACGAATAAATCATGAAGGTTGAATCCTACTTAAGGAAGATATGATCCCCCTTGGTAATCGGGGAGCAACAAGTAAAAATTCTCAAAAAATTTATAACTAAAGATAGAAGTAATTAGGTGATAGCTTCATAATTAACTCCCGGTCTTATTGCTTTATGTCTTGGCTGACTTGTAAAATAGTTCGCAAATCATACAACAATTCTAGCGCATTCAACCGGAAGTAATTATTTGAGGACAGTTCTCTCAATTAAGATTCCCTTGAACTCTGGCCAAAACGAGCTAATAATTCCTCACGATTAAGCTGCATAATCAGTTGCGTGATTTCCAATGGTTCTAGTTGAATCAACGGCTCGATTATTTGGACTAATTCTTCATCTACAGCGCCAAATTTGACTTGTAGCATACTCTCAACCATCAGGCGTTGGTTTCGTTCGACACCTTGTTCGATACCTTGCTGGATACCTTGCTGGATACCTTGCTGAGTCGCATCTTCTAGCCGTTGTAAATAAAGTGGTGACAGTTCCATAATTAACTCCCGATCTTCTCGATCTATGTCTTGGCGGACTTCTAAAATAGTTCGCAAGTTATACAACAATTCTAGCGCATTCAACCGGAAGTAATTATTTGAGGACAGTTTTATCAATTAAGATTCCCTTGAACTCTGGCCAAAACGAGCTAATAATTCCTCACGATTAAGCTGCATAATCATTTGCGTTATTTCCAATGGTTCTAGTTGAATTAACGGCTCGATTATTTGGACTAATTCTTCATCTAAAGCGCCAAATTTGACTTGTAGCATAGTCTCAACCATCAGGCGTTGGTTTCGTTCGACACCTTGTTCGATACCTTGCTGGATACCTTGCTGGATACCTTGCTGGATACCTTGCTGGGTCGCATCTTCAAGCCGTTGTAAATAAAGTGGTGACAGTTCCATAATTAACTCCCGATCTTCTCGATCTATGTCTTGGCGGACTTCTAAAATGGTTCGCAAGTTATACAACAATTCTAGCGCATTCAACCGAAAAGAGTTATCTGAGGGCAGTTCTATCAATTCAGCAATGGCTTGTTTTTGCACATTTCCTTTCCCTAAAACTCTCAGCCACAGGGTTTCTGGAGTGCGAGGGAGTTGGTGAATAGCAATAATTGCTGCTTTCAGAGATGCACCCAGAAAATAAACTCCATTTACCCAATTTTCCGGTTCAGGAATCGCTCTAAATCCTGCTAACAGTGAGTCAGAAACCGTTGGTGACAGTATCCAGAGTAAGGGCAAATCTGATTCTGCAATTCGAGTATTTTCTCTAGCTGCTTGCCGTTCAAATTCGGCGTGTAAGTCAAATAATTTGCCCAGACAACTCCGAATTTCTCCAGGTTGAACTGGACTGCGGAATGGTTCAAATACAGCAGGTTTGGCTGCGATTTTACCCAGAAGACCGAGAGCTGTTGCTTCCACTTCCGGTTGGGATTTAGGAGCAAATAAAATGTCAATCTGCCTAACTTCTCCCGCAATATCCCGGCTGGTTTCTATGTTACCGAGAGGACTCAATAATTCCTTGAGATACTGTTTAGCAAATTGGTCATGGATGAATCGGGTCATTTTTAATTTGTTACTAACTCAAATAAATTTTATCAGATGCGGCGCGTAAATCCTGATAAAATAAACATCTGTTCTATAAAGGAAACCACCCATGCGACTCTCTCAAATGCTCTTCGCTACTCTGCGGGAAGAACCCGCAGAAGCAGAAATCCCCAGTCACAAACTATTACTACGTGCAGGTTACATTCGTCGCATCGGTAGCGGTGTCTATGTTTATCTCCCCCTGCTGTGGCGAGTGCTCAAAAAAGTCTCACAGATAGTCCGCGAAGAAATGGACGCTACCGGCGCTCAAGAATGCCTTCTACCTCAACTACAACCTGCTGAATTGTGGCGAGAATCTGGACGCTGGGACACATATACCAAGGCAGAAGGTATCATGTTTGCTCTCACAGATAGACAAAATCGTGAATTAGGACTAGGGCCAACTCATGAAGAAGTAATTACCACAATTGCCAAAGATATGATTCGTTCCTATCGGCAATTACCCCTGCACCTTTACCAAATTCAAACCAAATTTAGAGATGAGATTCGCCCTCGTTTTGGGTTAATGCGCGGTCGCGAATTCATTATGAAAGATGGCTATTCTTTCCATAAAGATGAAGAAAGCCTGAAAAAAACTTATCAGGATATGGCACAAGCTTATAGCAATATGCTACGCCGTTGTGGTTTGGAATTCAGAGGAGTAGATGCCGATTCTGGGGCGATTGGGGGTTCCGGTTCCCAGGAATTCATGGTATTAGCAGAAGCTGGTGAAGATGAAGTGCTTTATACTGAAGATGGTCAGTATGCAGCTAATGTAGAAAAAGCTGTTTCTCTGCCTGCTGATGCTGAACCATCACGTTTTACGAGTTATGAAAAATCCGAAACTCCGGGAACGGAAACGATAGAAAAACTTTGTAAATTTTTCAAGTCTTCCCCTACCCAAGTGGTAAAAAATGTGCTTTACCAGGTAGCTTATGACAGCGGTATCATCGTCTTGGTACTGGTAATTATTCGAGGAGACCAGGACGTAAATGAGGTAAAATTGGTAAATGAATTAACCAAATTAGCTGAGAAGTACCAAGCAAAAACCATTCTTTCTCTGACAGTTCCCGACGCAGAAGCACAACAGAAATGGGCAGCGAAACCTTTGCCTTTAGGTTATATTGCACCTGACATCGCAGATGATTACATTGCTAGCAGTAAACAGGTGCATCCTCAGTTCTTGCGGTTAGTAGATAAAACAGCAGTTGACTTAGAAAATTTTATCACTGGTTCTAACGAATCCGGCTACCACGTTGTCGGTGCAAATTGGGGTAAAGAATTTCAATTGCCAGAAAAAGTGGTGGATGTAAGGAAGGCTAAAAAAGGCGATCGCGCTCTCCACAACCCCGCACAAACCTTACAAACTGCCAGAGGAATTGAAGTAGGTCACATCTTCCAACTTGGCACTAAATACTCACAAGCAATGGGCGCTACCTATACGAACGAACAAGGGGAAGAAATACCCTTAGTGATGGGTTGTTATGGTCTTGGTGTTTCTCGCTTAGCTCAATCTGCCGTAGAGCAATCTTACGACAAAGATGGGATAATTTGGCCAGTGGCGATCGCACCTTACCAAGTTATCATTTCTATCCCCAACATTAGCGACGCTCAACAGATAGAAGTTGCAGAAAAACTTTACACAGAACTCAATCAAGCTGGCGTTGAAACTCTGTTAGATGACCGCGATGAACGCGCAGGTGTTAAATTCAAAGATGCTGATTTAATTGGAATTCCCTACCGGATCGTTACGGGTCGTTCTCTCAAACAAGGTAAAGTTGAAGTTGTCGAAAGAGCCGCCCATAAATCTCATGAAATTGCCATTGATGATGTAAAATCCACTCTTATGCAGTGGATTAGTACAGCATTAAAATGAGCTTTTTTAACAAATATGGTCGGCCCGCACTCTGGGCATTCCTAATTTATATGCCTTTTGCTGATACCGTTACCTACGCGATCGCAGGCGGGAATGTCCTGTTTAATTTTGCCAAAGATATCCTTTATATCATCGCCCTGATTGGCATAATTGAACTCTGGCAAAAACAGCGACTTTTCCTGAGTGCAGCTAAACCTATGGCAGCACCTCTTGGTGTTTTGCTAGGGACTTGTGCAGTAACGCTAATTTTAGCTAATGGCAATCCGCAACTAGCCGCCCCAGCCTCAGAACATCCTATTTTAATGGGAATAATCGGCTTAAAAGCTCTGATTTGGTACATACCACTGATTCTGTGCGGCTATTACCTAATTCGCGACAAACAGGATTTATTTTTCCTAACTCGCCTGCACGTTATCCTCGCTCTCACTTGTTGCGGTCTTGGATTCATGCAATACTTATTATTAGCTACAGGTGTATGTCCTAGCACTCGTAGTTACATTGGAGACGAGTTATTTAAAGCAAGTCTAAATGCTAGATGTTTTGTCGGTGGTTCTCTCATTTTTAACCCCGAACTAGGTTTGATCCGCTTGCCAGGAACATTTTTTTCACCTTTACAATGGGGCGGGTTTTTGATGGCGAATAATTAAAGTCACTAATTAACTGCGGCTCTACATTACCATTATCTGCGATCGCTAATTCTAACCACTGTTCATCTAAACGCTTACAGCGAATCTCGATTTTTCCTCCCGATACCGAACGGCGGCAAGCGATTACTAATAATTCATAAACTACCAACTCTAACTTAATACTGTCTCCGCGAATGCTTAAAACTTGTCCAGAAGGTAGCGCCGAATTACTTTCTCGATAAACTTGTAACTGAATATTAGATTGCTTCACTAGCAAGTCTACACGCTCAAGCGATCGCCTCAACAAACTAGCCACCGCAATCACTTCCACTGCATTGTGTAACCGCCACTGTTCCTGCTTCAGCAATAAATTAGTCGAGGCTAGAGCATTCCCAATCTGCCGTAAAAGCTGCTGATAGCGCAAAGTTGTCAAAGTATCCTTCTGTTCCTTCCCCGGTAAAGCCGCAGATTGGCTTAACTCTCCCAACTGCTTCACCCCCGACCCCACAGTACGATAAAGTTCCTCCAAACGGCGCTGTTTGTACCAATTGAGCCATTCCAATTCCTCTCGCTGTGATTCCAGTGTTGCTTGTACAGTCAAGTAGCGACGCGACCAAGCTAACTGAGCTGCCAAAATACTCAATAAATCCACCGAAAGTTCTGGCCAGGGACGACCTTGAGCATCGGCGGCTAAGACAATTCCCGTTGGTTCGTGTTCCGGGGCCGTCCGCAGCGCTACCACCAGAATTTGACTAATACCGGGACTGCGGAGCCACCGTTTAGTTGCCAGTGGTAAATCGCTCATATTCAGATGCAGCATTCCACTAGCTTTGAGAGCATTTTGAATCAAAAAATCTGTCTGAACTGGAATATCCACATTCAGATTCAGTGCAAACAAAGGACTAGCAGCAGCACTGGCGGCAATTTGTCCCTCTTTTGCCCCCGCAGTCCAGGTTATTAAAGCTACCAGAGGACAACCTACGGCCTCGGCAATGTGCTGAGTAAAGCTACGCTCTAGCTGCTTTTGAGGTATGTTTTCGCGTGAGTTTGATTCTCCTCCAGAGAATTGTTGCAGGAGTTGGTCTGAGTGTGCCTGCCACAAAATCGCTAAACCTGATTCTAGGGTTTGGTAAAATTTGTGTTGGTTTTGGATTTGTTGCTGAAGTTCCCACTGGTGGATAATTAGGCCGAGCTGTTGACTGGCGATCGCTACCAATTCTCGCTCAGATCGGTTCCAAGTTCGTGCCGCATCGTGACCAATAACCACCAAACCTTCCACAGAGTTTAAATTGGTATTTTCTTTTTCTTCCTTCTTCCTTCTTCCTTCTTCCTTCTTCCTTCCAGTGCTGCAAACCAAAAGCGATCGCGCCCCCTGTTCCCCCAAAGCATCTCGCCAAGCTGCCAATCGCTTGTCCTCTTCCCAATTTTCGATCGCCATTGGTTGGGCACTTTCTTCAAACACCTTAAGTTCTGACGCATCCAAAGCTTTCAAGGGAGACGCTAACTTGCGGCGATTGGGAGGTTGATTCTGCCAGATAATTTCAAACTGACCCCGATCCGGTTCCCGTAGCAGTAGCAAAAAGTGTTCGGCGCTGAGGCGATCGCATAATTTCTCGGATGTAGTTTTCAAAGTCTCCAACCAATCAGCATCACTATAAATAGCACGAGCCACCCCAGCAGTTAAATCGCGATCGAGTTCAACTTGTCGAATCTTATCCTCCATCTCCGACAGAGGAGCCGTCAGACCTACCAATTGAGCCGCACCCCGCAGATAACTTTTTTCATCTTCCTGCCAAATCCGAGGTTCATTCGCCTCCACCGCCAAAAAGCCCAAAAGCTCTGTTTCCAAGATAATCGGAGCCGCCAATAGGGAACGAGCGCGAATTTGCTGCATCAGTCGCCCCGTAACTTCGCTTCTGAGGGAACTGTGGGACTCTCCAATCCAGACAATTTGCTCGTTAGCAAGAGCCTGATAAAATCCCCCCAAATCTTGCACCGTGATCCCACTTGCTGGTCTGTTACCCGCTCCCAAACCGGGCGCAACCTGACGGTTACTGACTCTACGCCAGAAATAGCGCCGTTCGCGCTCGAACCAGTAAACATTCGTCCGTGCTGGTTCGATAAATTGGTGGGTTTGCTCGACTACTGCCTGTAGACAGCGATCGAGGGAGCGGATTTTGCCCAACTGCGAAATCAGCGTTAGCAGCGGTTCGTCGGGATGCCTCGCCTGTTGTCGCTGCCAATCTGCCTCGATTTGGTACAGCGCCGCCGCCAGCGCCCCAAAAATCACGCTCATCTGTGCTTTTTCCCCAGCTTTGGGTGACAAACCCCAGGTTTCAGAACCGAGCAAAACCACGCCGTAGCAGCGATCCTTGTAGCGGAGGGGGAAGATGATAGTACCCCGCACATCGAAGGTCTGAGCAGCTTTGCGCCATTCTCCCGCCCGTGTTTCTTCTCGCAAGTCGGGGATGCTGACGGGCCGAAGCTGAATCACGACTTGCTCTAGCAAGTCTCCGGGATTGAGGGTAAACCGTTGCTTGAGAAATGTAATCTCACCTTTGGGTACAATCCCTCCTTTGCCAAACAAGCGATGACCTGTGCGATCGTACAAACCAATCCAAATTACTTGGTAGTCCTCGAACTCCGTTTGCAGGTAATTTAGGGTTGCCTCCAGTAAAACGTCTACATTCTCTTCTTCTCTGAGGGTTTGGAGGACGCGCTCTAAGCTAATGATTTGTTCCTCAATATCCTTCTGCTTTTGTTGCTCGTCCATTGCTAGCTATCCCCCAAACTGTGTAGAATTACAAATTGAAAATTAAAAATGTAAGAACGAATAATAATGATTAGCAATAATACCTAATAGTAGAATTAATACTTTGGGGCTATTTTTCTTTCATTTTTTATTTTTACTTACTTTTTGCTGACTTAATTACTCTAGGATAGATAACTTGGATATTTATAAATTGGCTCTACGCCCTCTTTTATTTTCTGGATTAAAAGCCGATCCTGAGTGGCTGCACGATCGCCTGATGGAAATAATCGACTTTTTGGGTAAAGCTGATAGTAGTGGGCCAGTGCGTCCGCTTCTAGTTCAATTAGAGCAATCTTTGGGTAAGAAAGATACTCGTCTAGAACAAACCCTCTGGGGACTGAGGTTTAAAAATCCTGTGGGTTTGGCTGCGGGTTTTGATAAAAATGCTTTCGGGGCTGGTATTTGGGAAAGCTTTGGTTTTGGCTTTGCGGAAATGGGCACTGTAACTTTGCAAGCTCAACCGGGGAATCCTCGCCCTCGCTTGTTTCGCTTGGGGACGGATAGTGCAGTCTTAAATCGTATGGGGTTTAATAATCAAGGCGCAGTCGCGATCGCAACTCGCTTAGAAGGATTGAGGAGAGGGGAGCGGGGGAGCGGGGGAGCGGGGGAACTCTTGAGCGGGGGAGCAGGGGAGCAGGGGAGCGGGGGAGATGGGGAGGATGGGGAGGATAGGGAGGATTTAACTTCCTCATCTCCCTCATATCCCCCATCTCCTCTGCTCCCCCGCCCCCCTGCTCCCCTGCTCAAGAGTTCCCCATTCCCGTTAGGGATCAATCTTGGTAAATCTAAGGTGACACCCCTAGAAGAGGCTTCGACAGACTATTTAGGGAGTTTTAAGTTGCTCAAGGATTGGGGGGATTATTTTGTGGTAAATGTGTCGTCACCTAATACGCCAGGGCTGCGATCGCTTCAAGATGCCGACCAATTAAGCACAATTTTAGAGGGATTACAACAGGAAAATCGCGCTCTTAAGCCAATTTTAGTCAAGATTGCGCCCGATTTGGAGTGGGAGGCGATCGCATCTGTCATTAAATTAGCTCAAACCTACGAACTCGCAGGTATTGTCGCTACTAATACTACTATCCGCCGCGATGGACTCAAAACTCAAATATTGCCGCAAACGGGCAAACACATAAGCGAAGAAGCTGGAGGGATTAGCGGTACTCCCGTGCGCGATCGCTCTACAGAAGTGATACGGTTTATTTGGCAGCAAACTCAAGGCCAATTGCCAATTATTGGCGTGGGCGGTATTTTTACCGCTGAAGATGCTTGGGAAAAAATCGCGGCTGGGGCAAGTTTAATTCAAGTTTATACTGGTTGGATTTATGAGGGGCCCTGGATGGTGCGGCGGATTTTAGAGGGATTGTTACAAAAGTTGGAAGAAAGAGGTTTGAGTTGTATTTCTGAGGCCATAGGAATAGACGCAAATTAAAACTATAAATAGAAATAATGTAGGGTGGGCGCTCGCCTCAACCATCTATCGATGAAAGTAACAAGCTCGAAGTTGCGAGCGCCCACCAAACCCGCTGGCTGTAGCAGAGTTTTAGAGAAATGGTATTATATGAAATGACAGACAAGCGCAACTATGTACCTAAAAATCAATCTCAGTCTTGGGAAAATTACATAAATCCCGTTTCTAATTCTACTTTTTGCCTTTTACTGATAACCTTTGATTCTATGCTATCTAAATGGTTTTTACTGCAAGGGCGCTCTATTTTTTTGTTATTGATAGGGTTGGCAATCCTAACACCGATAGGGTTAAACTATTATGTAAAAATATTTACCAATTCCTACCGCTACAACGATCCTGCCAATATTCCCCCTGAAAATGTTGCCATCGTTTTTGGAGCCGGAGTCTGGGCAGATGGCACACCTTCCCCAATGTTAGCAGATCGAGTGCAGGCAGCCGTCGATCTATACAAACTGGGTCGTATTCGCAAAATCTTAATGACAGGAGATAACAGCAGCCCTTACTACAATGAGGTGAAAGCAATGATGATTTACGCTGAGGAAAAAGGTGTACCAAACAGCGATATCACTTTGGATTATGCAGGCTTCAGCACTTACGAAAGTTGCTATCGGGCGAAAGAAATTTTTGGTGTGAAACAAGCCGTTTTAATTACGCAATCTTATCACTTACCACGCGCTGTTTACACTTGCCGTGCGTTAGGGGTAGAAGCAGTGGGTTTAGGAACACCTGATTGGGGAAAATTCCGAAATAATTCTATGATTCAGTATAGCGTGCGCGAGGTATTTGCAGTGGTCAAGGCGCTCTGGGAGGTTCACATTACTCGTCCAAAACCCACTTTTATGGGGTCATTTGAGGGGATTCCAGGAATAGAAGATCGTAATTAAAAATGTAAGACAAATATCTTGACAGTTAAGACATTTTGAGTTCCACCAAACTCGCTGATTCTATTCCCATCTCCCCCATCTCCCCCACCTCCCCCATCTCCCCTATCTTCCTCTTCTTTCCCTAGCCCCTAGCCCCTAACCGCCTTGGCGGTTGCGATATCTGCCAGAGCCCAAGTTAAACTTGTCATCGCTAAACGGGCAAAAGCTTTCACACGCTCGTTTTGGGCAGATTCAATGATTTCAATTACGGTTGTCGGTTGAATAGTCATAGGTAATTCCTGGGCGGTTTCCGCTGAGTCTTCTAACTGAGATTTTGCACAAGATTCCGGTAAGCTAACTATCGGTATTTGATTTAGTTCTGTGGTCATAGTCGGAACCACCTCCTTGAGTTCTTCCAGACATACCACTATCTACAATGATGCTCTATTTCTATCCGGTATTTGGTGATGAAAATTTATGGATACCGTGACAATTCTCTAAACTCTCAGTGACCCATATCACTAAAATCTTATTTTTACTTAATCCTAATTTTTGACCAATACTGGTATAGTTAAATTCACTAGCCAATCATTCAACCGTACTCTCTAGCGGTAATTCAGAGTTTGGCAACTGCAAAACTGAGGGGCAAACAAAAAATGGCAATTTATCTAGATTCCGCTATTATATCTGAAGCTCAAGCAGCGAGTAAGTTCGGTTGGATATCGGGAATTACTACTAATCCCACACTTTTAGCGAAGACAAATTTACCACCAGATACGACACTTCAGAAACTGGCACAACTGATTTCTGGGGAGATATATTATCAGCTTATGGCCTCTGATTTTGAGGGTATGGTAGCAGAAGGAAAAGCGGCATTTGCATTAATTGGACGGCAAACCGTGCTCAAGGTTCCGGCGACGGCGGCGGGTTTCCAGACAGTGGCCTATTTGTCGCCGGAGATTCCTTGTGCGGTGACGGCGATATACGGTGCGTCGCAGGCGGCGGTATCCGCAGCAGCGGGGGCTAAATATGCGATCGCTTATGTGAATCGCGCCACCAGGCTTTTAGGGGACGGTTTCGCCTTAGTGCGGGATATGGCAAGTGTACTCAGGGGAAGCAATACGGAGATTTTGGCCGCGAGTGTGAAATCACCAGCAGAAGCAGTGGCAACTTTACAAGCGGGTGCAAACCATTTGACGCTACCATTTGACGTATTGCAGGCGATGGCAGTTCACGAGTTATCGCAGCAAACTGTTGATGAATTTGCAAAGAATGGTCGGGGAATTTTGGGGTGAGCTCGTGTCGGATTGATTAATTTTTGTATCATTTCCAATTCAAAGTTTGTTCTCGTTACTTTTTCAATATTGGCGCGATCTTGAGTGGTGCGGAAGCGCGATCGCAAACTCAGTACCCACACCCAAAGTTGAATTACAAGTCAATTGATCGCCGTGTTTTTCCACCACAATCGAATAACTAATTGACAACCCCAAACCTGTACCACTGCCGATCGGCTTCGTAGTAAAAAATGGCTCAAATATCTTATTTCGTACTGACTCACTTATACCTACACCATGATCTTTAATGCGGATCGGTATCTTTTCTGGATCGGGAATTTCAGTCCGAATAATAATGGTAGGTTTTCTAATTAATCATGCTCATCAACGTACATTCCCAAACTAATCTTGACTGAACATAACCAAGTAAATATTGCCGCGCTTTCTCTAATATTTGAACGGGAGATTTTCTGATTTCTCCTGACAAAAATTGCCTCCAGTAACAATGTTGCAAATAATCTACTAACCACAATTGAGCTTCTGAATCTAAATTTTTATCAATTTCTCTTGCTAATTCCAAAGCTTCCCGAATGCTCTCAGGTAGCTGCTGCACCTTCCGCAGCAAATTTTCAGGAATATCCCCAAGTTGCTGCCAAATTTCTATTGCTTCGCCGGGACTTCCCTGAGCCATTGCCATGATCTCTGGATGTGATACAATTTCCTGATTTCCAGTTTTCTGTAATACCTGCTTCATGGCATTTTTATCTAACCGATAAAACGGTATTCGTTGACACCTTGATACTAAAGTTGGCAATAAAGATTCAAAGCCAGGGGCAATTAAAATTAGCGTCGCTTTTCCCGGTTCTTCTAAAGTTTTAAGTAATCCATTTGCTGCACTTTCAGCCATTGTTTCTGCCTGTTCTAATACTACGACAGATCGCGATGCTTCTAAGGGTGGGCGACCGAGAAATTGTCCGATTTCTCGAATTTGTTCTAAGCGAATTTGCGGCGGTGCTTTTCGCTTCAATCCTGCGGCTTCTGCTTCTTTTGCTGATAATCGTTTACCTTGATGTAGATAAGTTGGTTCTATCCAGAGCAAATCGGGGTGATTGCGTTCTTGTATGCGTTTTTGGAGAGTAGCGATTGCTTTTGTATCGCCAAAGTTAGTAGAGAATAAAAGCTCAATAAAACACTGAGCTGCTAAACTTCTCCCTACGCCGCGAGTACCAGCAAATAAATACCCAGGAGCAATTCGATTTTTAGCAACTGCCTGAGTTAACAATTCTACTGCTTGATTTTGACTGATGATTGGTGCAAAATAATTCATTATAGTTGTTAATTGTTAGTTGTTAATTGTTAATTTTGGGTTGTTATTAGTTAGTTAGTTGTTATTAGCTTCTGTCATTGCGAACGAAGTGAAGCAATCGCAAGGTCTGTAAGTCGCTAGACAGATATTGTGTGTCATCCTTAGCCAATTCAAGTACAATTCCGCTCAATTAACTTGTATCAACCCTAGAATTGAGTTTAAGCTATTGCGATTGCTTCGCTGCGCTCGCAATGACAACTAAGAGCCAACAACTAACAACTAACCACTAACAACTACCTACTAACTACTAACTACTAACAATTATATCCCCAATCTTTTAACTTGCGGGTGAAAATATGATGAATTTCCTCTGAAACTTCCTCTTCGCTACGATTAGCATCTACCCGGATAATGCGATCGCGATTTGCAGTAGCTAAGTCAGCAAAGCCTTGCTGTACCCGCCGATGAAATTCTAAATCAGCTTGCTCAATGCGATCGCTTACTCCCCGACGCTTCACGCGACGCAAACCTACCTCTACCTCAAGATCCAGCCACAAAGTTAAATCGCTTTGTAACCCCAGCGTTGCAATTTCATTGAGTTGGTTAATTAAACTCAAACTCAAACCGCGACCATATCCTTGATAAGCGATCGTTGAGTCAGTAAAGCGATCGCACAAAACTATCGACCCCTTCGCTAACTCAGGTTTGAGTACAGCCTCGACGTGCTGAGCTCTATCCGCCGCGTATAGCAGTAATTCCGCGCGATCGCAGATATTTTCCCCCCCTGACTCCAATAGTAACCCTCGTAACCCTTTCCCTAAATCCGTACCTCCTGGTTCGCGAGTCACCACAATTTGTGGAACTTTGCAATGGTTCTCCTTTGACAACAACCAAAGCCGCGATCGCTCGATTTGCGTTGTTTTTCCGCTCCCTTCGACCCCCTCAAATACAATTAACTTACCGTCCATTTTCTTATCCTCATGCCCCAATACATTGTTACTGCTCTGTAGTTCTCTGTCTTCTTCGATATGATGGGGAGGTTTGATGCCTCACGCCTGGAGTTTCCTATGGCTCGCTATACTGGTTTCTTTATCGTCGCCGTTCCTATTGAACGCCTCCGGCAATTAGTAATCGAGATTTTAGTCTCTTGCGATCTTGATATTATCTACGATAGTGGAGACTATCTGATGGCTCGCGAACTACCTGGTCAAGTTTCTATTCCTAAACTTGTCACTGCGGAAGTTCTCATTGATAAAAGCTCAAATTCTCAATCAGAAGTCCGCATGGATTTAGTAATAAAAAATGAGGAACTGCCGCTGAAATCTAACAATCACTGCCGTCAAATGTTCGAGCTTGTGAGTGAGTTGATCGTTAAGAACCGTCACTGGCAACTCCTTGAAAGCATGGGAATCTAGATAATTAAAAATTAAAAATAGGATCTCTAATTTTTAATTTTTAATTACTTTCTGGCGTAGTAGCAAAGAGTTGGTCACAACACTTACAGAACTAAAAGCCATAAAAGCACCTGCTGCTGCGGGACTAAGTGCCAGACCGAAAGTTGGGAGCAAAATGCCAGCCGCGATGGGAATTCCCAAGATATTATAAGCAAAAGCCCAAAACAAATTCTGCCTAATTTTGTTGAAAGTAAGACGACTTAGGTAAATAGATTCGACAACATCACCTAAAGTATCTCGCATTAAGACTATTTGAGCAGTTTCTACTGCTGCATCTGTACCTGCTTGCATCCCAATCCCGACATCTGCTTGAGCCAAAGCGGGGGCATCATTAATACCATCTCCCACCATTGCTACTTGATGACCTTCAGCTTGCAAAGCGGCGATCGCATCTGCCTTACCTTGGGGTCTAACTTCTGCGAGAATATCATCAGACCCGATATCTAATTGTTGCGCGATCGCGAAAGCCACCTCTCGCCGATCGCCCGTCACCAGCATTACCCTCAATCCCATACTTCGCAACTTCTCTATAGTTGTTTTAGCATCAGGTCTGAGAGTGTCACTAACAGCAATTACCCCCACGAAAACGCCTGCTACAGCCACATAAACCAAAGTTTTGCCTTCGAGAGAGGTGAGCGAAGACATCTCTGCGAACACGCCATATTGCCTCAACCAGTCGGCATTACCTGCAAGTACGCGATCGCCCTCTACCAAAGCCGAAATCCCTAAACCCGGTTCCGTGTAGAAATCCTCAGCCAAAAGCAGAGATAAACCTTGCTGTCTAGCTTCCTGCAAAATCGCCTCAGCCAAAGGATGAGAAGTACCACTTTCTACCGTAGCCGCAATTTGTAGCAACCATTGAGCATCAGAAATCGGCAATTCTTCATTTTTCCCCCCTTCTTCCTCCCCTCTTCCTTCTTCTTCCTCCCCTCTTCCTTCTTCCTTCTTCCTTCTTCCTTCTTCCTTCTTCCTTCTTCCTTCTTCCTTCGCTATACAATCCGTTACTTTCGGACTACCTGTAGTCAGGGTTCCAGTTTTGTCAAAAATAATAGTATCGAGTTGGTGTACCCGTTCCAAAACATCGCCACCTTTAATTAATAAACCCCGTTCCGCCCCCATACCAGAACCAACTAAAATAGCAGTAGGGGTAGCGAGTCCTAAAGCACAAGGACAAGCGATCGCTAAAACTGCGATCGCCAACTTCAAACTTAATAACGCTGGCGACAGCGGGCCCTGAATCATATTCATCCCCGCATGGTTCATACTAATGGCCGTATGTTCTAAAAGTACCTCCGGCCAGATATGAGTCCCTGCGAAATACCAAAATAGGAAAGTTAAAGTAGATATCGTCATTACGCTATAGCAAAAATAGCCAGCGACAGTATCAGCTAAATATTGAATAGGTGCTTTCCGAGTTTGGGCAGTTTCTACTAAAGCTACAATTTGGGCTAGAGTTGTCTCTTTACCAGTGCGAGTTGCCCGCATTACGATCGCCCCAGATTGATTCAGCGTACCCGCCGCAACTGCATCTCCTCTCTGTTTAAAAACGGCTACAGACTCACCAGTAAGCATTGACTCATCTACCGTCGTCGTACCCTTACAAACTTCGCCATCTACGGGAATTTTTTCCCCCGGTAATACCTGCAACCATTCTCCTACACGCACGCGATCGGCTGGAATTTCAACTGTTAGCAGGGTAAGGGGTAATTCGGAATTTTCCTCTGAACCTGTGTTTTCTTGAGGTTTAGCAACTAAATTGGCCGTTGCTGGCTGTAGGGAAATTAAAGCTTGAAGGGCCGATGCTGCACGTCTTTTGGCTTGTTGTTCCAGGGTTTTTCCTAATAAAATAAAGCCCAAAAGCATTACTGGTTCGTCAAAGAAACATTCCCATCCCATCTGCGGAAATAAGAGGGCGATGACGCTGGCACTGTAGGCTGTAAAAGCACCTAAGCCTACGAGAGTGTTCATGTTGGGGGAATTGCGCCATAGTCCACGCCACCCATCAATTAAGATAGCGCGTCCGGGGAATAGTAGGGCCGCAGTCGCTAGGCCGCAATGGAACCAGATATTGCTGAAAATTGGGGTTTCTGTTCCTACTAGATGGCCTAAACCGGATAGTAGGATCAGGGTAAGTGCGATCGCCAACTGCCAAATCTGCTGTCTAATTTCTTGGCGGCGACGTTCAACGATCGCAGCTAATTGTTCTTGCTGATGCTCAGCATAGCGCGGCTGAGTTGGAAATCCCGTATCTGTTAACTTTTTAGCAATGGCAACTGCATCAACAACTCCCGCTTTGCCCTCAATTGCAGCCACTTCAGTTGCCAGGTTGACGCGGGCAGAAATTACGCCCGGTTGCTGTTTTAACTGTCTTTCTACAGCAGCTACGCAACCTGCACATTTCATACCTCCAATATCAAGAGTAATTATTTCTGGGGGTGAGGAATCTGCTAGGATTTCTGGGGAAGATTGCATGAGATTTTCTCGCAGTTTAATATCTTTTTTAGATGGTGGGCAAAAGCCTAAGTCCCTACTGTACTTCATAAACGTGAAATCTTTTGTATCATCGATCAGAAAACAGCCTAAAAATCTTATACAATATCGCGATAACTATGAAATGGTAATCCCGTCCGTCGCTTGACATCCATTACTGATTTATATTCCCCTTTTCGCCGCCTTTCTTCAAAGATTTTTTTGGCAACTGCTGGTTCAATACCGCAATCAATTAGTTCTTCTCCTGAAAGTATATTTAAGCGCTTCCAAGTTAAAAGGGCTTCTTTTTTGTAATCATAGCTGAATGTCACCATTGGCGCGATCCGTTTCACCTGACTCTCTGGAATTCCCGCGATTTCTGAGAGTTCCTCTAAATGGGTAAAAATATATCCTTCATTCTGCAATGATTCTATGTCGTTCGCGTAGACAATCGGCAATCCCAAAACGTTGACAATATCGTTTTTGGAACAATCGTTAATATCTATTTTACCACGAATATTCGCAATCAATGTTGCAGTATTTTCATCTTGAGGAATTAGCAAATTTCTGGGAGAAGTCTTGATCAGATAGCGCTTTTTTAAAGAGAAGGCAGTGACAATTTGAGCCAGCCATAGGATCGCTGATAGATTGGTTGAAGATAATGCTAATGCTGCGATCGTCAAAGCTACACCACCAGCAACCCAGCTAGGAGTGTTAGATTTTTGACCTGCATAGGCGATCGCGAGTCCTCCGAAACCGGGGAAAAAAGACCACCAAACCCACTTCGGCACTTGCTGTAACAAGGAATCTTGCGACACTTTCAATCCACCTTTAACAACTTTTAGTTTTATAGCAAACGCCAAGACAGTTAGAACACTCGCTTATAGCTGAAACCATCGATTCTATTTCCCTCTTCCCCTGACTCTTTAACCCTCTAACCCTAGCTTATTTTCTTCATTGGGATCGGATTTGTTCTCCCCACTCTAACCCTCTTACCCTAGCCCCTAGCCCCTAGCCCCTTCTTCCCCTAGCCCCTTCTTACAAATCTTTCAAAAGTTTTTGGCGTTTCTCTTCATATTCTTCTGCTGTGATCGCACCCATATCATAAAGTTTTTTCAGGTCTGCTAAAGCACCAGTTACATCTTTAGCCGATCTTAATGAGTTCCCACCCCCTGGCAAGCTGCCGCCGTTATATTTAGCCTGAAATGCTTGATCTGACATCAAAACTAAGCCGATAAAGTCAAAAAATGAGATAATTGCTGGGATGAATGTCCAACAAAAAAGCAAGTACAATACTCCCGCAAAGTTGTACCCTAAATAAAATTTATGAATCCCTATTCCCCCTAAAAAGAAAGTTAGTAAAATCGCTACACTTTTATCTTTCATCGTTTTTACCTCTTGCCTCACATTTTAACATTCAAGCTAGGTATAGCAACCGCCACAACGGTTAGGACACTCGCTCATGGATCAAACCATTGATTCTCTTCCCTTCTTTCCCTTCTTTCCCTTCTTTCCCTAGCCCCTAGCCCCTAGCCCCTAGCCCCTAACCGCCCTGGCGGTTGCTATAACAGTACCGATTTTAGTTGGGACTATCCCATTTTTGCAAATATTATGTATAGGCGTAAGCGATTCCGGTAGCAAATCTTTGACGATCGCTAATAAATTATCGACGGTCATGCTTCGCCATTACTACTTTAACGTTTCTTACTTCTGGCTAGTTTTGACATCAAAAAATATATTAAAACTATACCAGCTTGAGCTTCAAGCAGCACCAAGTAGCCTTTCAAGAAATAATTGAGGTCGCTGGCTGAGTTTAAAGAAAATACTACAATGCCTAATGCTGCGTATGGCAACAGACGCATCCAAGTGGATTTTCCTTCAAACTTGCGACTATCTACATTACTCATGATTTTGCTGCCTCATCCTTACTAAAATTTACACAAAAATTAGCAAGGGGTCAAGTTGCTGAACAGTTGCAGCTACACTTTTAGCATAGGTTTTTCGGAAAAAACGCAAAAGTTTACATTTATTCCCTTAGTCTAACTCTTGTGATTCAAGTTGTGCCGCTACCCAAGATAAATAAGCTGAGGAGAGTGCCGCTATTCCACAGGCTGTGAAGTAACATGGGAGCTAGGAGGTTGCGCGATCGCGTGTAAACAAACCCCAAAATCATGCCCAAAGTCGCCAACGGTAGAACTTCCGAAGCATTCAAGTGCGCGATCGCAAACACGAATCCGCTAAGGGCGATCGCCCCCCAAATAGGCAAGTAGCGAGTCAGAGAAGGCAGCAGAAACCCTCGAAAGATGATTTCCTCAAAAAGTGGGGCCGCGATCGATGCCGTAGCGAAAAACACCGCTAAAGCTATCCCATCCTTACTTTCCAATGCGATCGGTAAAATGGGATTACTCCCACCTTTACCTTGCCATATTTGCTGATTAATTAGGGATACCAAAATCACCAACGGCAGCGCGACAAAATAGCCTCCCAAGCCCCACAAAAACCAACTTCCTCCTAATTTAACTTCAAACCAACCTTTAGGTAGGGGCAAAAACGGTTTTACACAGAGGAAAAGTACCAAAATTCCTCCAGCAGCCAACAATACATAATTAGCAAGAATATAAAAAGCCTTAGTGCGGGCATCAAAGGTAGTAGGATTAAGCTGAAGGAATGCTAAGGCTAAAGGTACTAACAAAGGGATTAAGATTTGCCCCACAAAGAAGAAGCCGAAAACGAGAACTTCCCAAATAGTTTCCCCATCCCAAGGGGTATCCCAAGCTAAACTTCCATTGCGTAACAGAATTGGGCCAGAAGCAGGATTTGCCGGATCGGACTGTTTTCGAGACACCAACCATTGAATCCCTAAAAATACCAGTAACCCGATACCGATTAAAAATCCCAACCCTGGAATACCAGTTACAATTGCTAATTTTCCTACAGCTTGTTGAGCGATAAATTGCTCAGATGCTTGTAGCGATCGCAACTCCTGGGAACGTTCCTGCAATTGATATAATTGACTCAGCGCTCTGTAGCGAAACCAGCCATCTAAATGCTTTTGAATTTGCGGCTGTGCATCGGGGAACAATTGAGCTGGGTTACTCCAAAGACCTGCTAAAATTTTAGCAGTTTCCGCCGACTCATCGGTAGAAATCCGCTCGCCTTCTCCCTTAATTACATCTTCCCAAGTTTTGAGAGCAGCATCCGTTGTGCCATTTTGTACCTGCAATAATCCCAATCTTACGCCAAGTTCAGCACTCAAACGCTTTAAGCTATTAATCTCAGCTTGTAACTGTTGGCGGTTAGCTAGCTGTAATTCGGGATTAGCTAACTCCTGTAATTTCTTTTCTAGAGTCGTTTTAGCAGATTGTTGAGCTTCTTGATATTGCTTCAAAGCTGCTTTGAAGGGTTCATCACCGACGAGAGTTGTCCGGGCAGTGGTTAGATTAGAACTAGAGCTATTTTCTCCTTGCCATTCCGCAGCGTGGAGCAGTAAGTTGGTCTGGTATAGTTCAAGTCGGCTTTGAATTTGTGGCTGATTCCAGCTTTGGAGTAAGGATAGGCCGACAAGGGCGATCGCCCCTACGGTTAAAATTACTAAAATCAACCGTTTCACTGTTTCTAAAATCGACCGCTTTTCTGTCATCGGATTCTCCAGCTTGCCTCTGTTAACCGTATTTCAGCACAAAATCTGTCTGAATATACCTAATTTATGGAATTATCGCGCAACCCATCCCCGCCCATCACCGGCAAAAAAACTAAAAAATAGTCCCCTCAACAGGTAAAATCTGGTATAGAATTATTTCCCCGTCCCAGCCGCTCACTTGGAGGATGAACCCTGAGTACCCGCGTAATCCTAGTCCGTCACGGCCAAAGCAGCTTCAACAAAGAGCGCCGCATCCAAGGCCGTCTCGATAAATCCGTATTGACAGAAAAAGGCTGCACTGCCGCCAATCAAGTAGGCGCTATACTGGGATCTATCGCCTTTGAAAGTGCCTATTGCAGCCCCTTGCAACGGGCAAAACAAACAGCCGAAATCATCCTCTCCTGCTTTGACACCCCACCCCCTTTGCAGGCAACAGAGCAAATCATGGAAATAGATTTGCCCCTCTGGGCAGGGATGTTACGCCAAGATGTACTAGACAAATTCCCAGAAGACTACCGCTGCTGGCAAGAAAAACCAGACAAATTTTCGATGGTGGTGTCATCAAATGAAGGACAAATCGAATACTTTCCCGTATTAGCAGTCTTTGAAAGTGCTCGCCGATTTTGGCAAGATGTTCTGCCCCGCCACAACGGAGGCACAATTTTAGTAGTAGCCCACAATGGTATTAACCGCGCTTTAATCGGTACTGCCTTGGGCATTCCCCCTGCTTACTACCATTCCATCCAGCAATCTAACTGCGGTATAACTGTTCTGAATTTTGCACCCCCGTTAGCTACTGGGGATTTAGGTGCAGTCCAGCTAGAATCAATGAATCTCACTTCCCACGTTGGCGAAATTTTCCCTAAACCCAGGGAAAATCATCACGGCCCGCGTTTGTTGCTAGTGCGTCACGGCGAAACCGACTGGAATAAAGCTGGCAAGTTTCAAGGACAAATTGATGTTCCTCTCAATGACAATGGTAGAGAACAGTCGCGGCGGGCTGCTGAGTTTCTCAAAGAGGTTAAACTAGATTTTGCGATTAGTAGTTCCATGCTGCGCCCGAAGGAAACCGCTGAGATTATCCTGCAACATCATCCAGAGATAGAATTGCAGCTAAATAATGAACTCAGAGAAATTAGTCATGGACTTTGGGAAGGAAAGTTTGAAAGTGAAATTGAGCAATCCTATCCGGGTCTTTTAGATGAGTGGAAAACGGCTCCCCAAAATGTGCAAATGCCAGAAGGAGAAAATTTGCAGCAAGTTTGGGAAAGAGCGATCGCAGCTTGGCAAAAAATCGTTGCCTCTGCTTCTGGTACTGGCATTGTTGTCGCCCACGACGCGATTAATAAAGCTATTCTCTGTCATTTGTTTGGCTTAGAACCGGAGCATTTTTGGAAGTTTAAGCAGGGAAATGGGGCCGTCACTGTAATTGATTATCCCAATGGCCCAGAGGGTCTACCGGTGTTGCAAGCGATGAATATTACTACTCACTTGTCAGGAGGTATCCTTGACAAAACTGCCGCAGGAGCTCTGTAAATTTTAACTAGGGGCTAGGGGCTAGGGGCTAGGGGCTAGGGAAGAGGGAAAAGTCTATTGGGCGATTGAAATCGCCGCTACACGAACAAAGTCCGCCTGCGCGGACTGTAGAAATAATTGTAACCCGCGTAGGCGGGTTTCGTCTGTGTAGATGCGGTTTCAACCGCTTTCAGCGGTTAGGGGTTAGGGGCTACGATGCTCAGGATTAGGGGAAGAAGGGGAAGATGGGGAAGATGGGGAGGATGAGGGAGATGGGGGAGATGGATAGTTAGCAATTAGCAATTACCAATTAGCAATTAGCAATTAGCAATTAGCAATTACCAACTAACAACTAACAACTAACAACTAACAACTAACAACTAACAAGTGCTATTATGAATTGTGAACTGCTGCAACAAGTGCGGGTGTTAGATCCCGTTTCTGGAACCGATAAAATTGCTGATGTTCTGATCGCAAACGGTGATATTAAAACAATTCAGGAAAGTATTTCTGACTGGCCGCCAGATACTCAAGTACGGGAATGCCAAGGTCTAATTTTAGGGCCTGGATTGGTGGATATTTACAGCCACAGCGGGGAACCGGGGTTTGAAGAACGGGAAACTCTGGAATCTTTAATCAAAGCTGCGGTGGCTGGTGGGTTTACGCGGTTGGCGATTTTACCGACGACGACACCGCCGTTAGATCGTCCGGGGGGTTTAGCTTTGCTAAAATCTAAAGTCTCCAATCCGCAGGCTCGAATCCAATTCTGGGGTGCTCTTACCTTGGGTTTAGAAGGGCAACAGATGGCAGAGCTGGCAGATTTGGCGGATTCGGGGGTAATCGGGTTTACTGATGGTTTGCCGCTGTCTAATCTGGCTCTAGTGAGACGTTTGTTGGAATATGTGAAGCCTTTTGATTTGCCTGTGGCTTTTTGGCCGTGCGATCGCAGATTAGCAGGAAATGGGGCTGCCCGTGAGGGAGTGCAGTCAATTACTTTGGGTTTGCCCGGAAATCCCGCGATCGCAGAAACTTCGGCTTTAGCAGCTTTATTGGAATTAGTTGAGGCGACGGGTACTCCTGTCCATATTATGCGCGTTTCTTGCGATCGCAGTGTCGAACTCATTAAAACCGCTAAGAAACGAGGATTACCTGTAACTGCGAGTACAACTTGGATGCACTTATTGTTAAATACGGATGCGATCGCCGGGATTGGGGAGTGGGGGAGCGGAGGAGCGGGGGAGATGGGGAGCAGGGGAGCGGGGGAGCAGGGGAGCGGGGGAGATGGGGAGTGGGGGAGATTTTCCTTTCCTTATGACCCTAGTTTACGCTTAGAACCACCTTTAGGTAATCCTGATGACCAATTAGCGTTAATTCGAGGGGTGAAGGAGGGAGCGATCGATGCGATCGCTATTGACCACAGTCCCTATACTTATGAAGAAAAGACCGTTGCCTTTGCAGATGCTCCCCCAGGGGCGATCGGCTTAGAATTAGCATTGTCTTTACTGTGGCATAAATTAGTTGAGACAGGCCAATTGTCTGCTTTGGAATTGTGGCGGGTTTTAAGTGCAGGGCCATCCCTTTGTATCAGACAAACTCCCGCCGTCGCAGTACCCGGAATCTCTGCGGAATTGACTTTGTTTAACCCTCAACAGAGTTGGAAAGTCGAACAGGCAAGCCTCAAATCCCTCTCTGTAAATACCCCTTGGTTAGGTCAACAACTTATCGGCAAAGTTGTGAAAACATGGAACCGCCAAGGCGGTTAGGGGCTAGGGACTAGGGGCTAGAGGCTAGGGAAGAGATGGGGAAGATGGGGGAGAGGGAGGAGATGGGGAAGGTAAGTAGGAGGGATTAGCCATTACCAATTACCAATTATCAATTACCAATTATCAATTACCAGTTAACAGTTAACAGTTAACAGTTAACAGTTAACTATTTCGTTTTAGTGGGATAGAGAGGATCGGGATTTACATATCCAGCACGATTAGGAGGCCAAAAACGCACAACTGCACGGCCGATGATATTGCCGCTAGGGACAAAACCCCAGTAATGGCTGTCACAGCTAGCATTGCGGTTGTCGCCGAGCACTAAGTAAGAATTTTTGGGTACGATCGCAGGCCCATAGGGGTAATGCGGGATTTCTTCAATATACTTTTCCTGAATAGGCTGATTATTGATGTAGACCTTTCCCTCCTTAACCTCCACCTGTTCTCCAGGTAGTCCGATTACTCGCTTAATATAAGCATCTTTCAGTGGGGGTGGCTGTCCCGTACACAGACTCGCAGAGTCGGGAGGCATGAATACCACAATATCTCCCCGTTCCGGCTCTTGAAAGCGGTAACTCAGCTTATCTATAATCAGGCGATCGTTAATCTGCAACGTTGGCAGCATTGAGCCTGTAGGAATGTAGCGAGCTTCAGCAACTAAGGTACGGATGCCAAAGGCCAAGACTGCTGCTAAGCCAATCGTCTTGAGTCCTTCTATCCAGGGATTTTCGCGGTCTTGAGAGGAATTATCATCTGCTGCTGGCTTGTCTGGACGAGGCATAAGCTTTTAATGACTGGACTGGGTACAAATTATAACAGAATGGCATGAAAACCCTCTGAACTTTAGTTCAGAGATGAAAGACCGTAACAGGACTTTTTCACCTGCCTCTGGACAATTCTATTGCTATTTGTATGTGAATACTATAAATTATAACAATTAACAGTTAACAGTTAACCGTTAACCGTTAACTGTTAACCCTTAACAATTAACTTTAGCTCAAAATTATGCCAACACCGTCAAGCCTGCTTATTCGCCGCGCTCGTATCCTTTTACCTAACGGTGAGTTGATGACGGGCGATGTTGGGATATGCGGTGGAGAAATAGTCCAAGTCGCGTCTGAAATCCCTAGCCTTGATGGAGGTGTTGACAGAGAAATAGACGCGAATGGTTTAACTTTGTTACCAGGAGTTATTGACCCGCAAGTACACTTCCGAGAACCAGGGTTAGAACACAAGGAAGATTTGTTTACAGCTAGCAGTGCTTGTGCAAAGGGTGGCGTGACATCATTTCTAGAAATGCCAAATACGCGGCCGCTGACTACTACTCAAGCTGCTTTAGATGATAAGCTCAGGCGTGCCGCTGAAAAGTGTTTAGTTAATTATGGTTTTTTTATCGGCGCAACTGCTGAAAATTTGCCCGATCTACTAGATGCTCATCCGACACCAGGGATTAAGATTTTTATGGGTTCGATGCACGGCCCGTTATTGGTGGGTGGGGAAGAGAAGTTAGAGGCAATTTTTAGTAATGGCAAGCGGTTAATTGCCGTTCATGCTGAAGACCAAGCTAGAATTGAACAAAGGCGGCAGGAATTTGCAGGAAGTATAGATCCTGCTATCCACTCACAAATTCAGGACAATGAAGCGGCTTTATTAGCGACTAAGTTGGCTTTAAAATTATCGCATAAATATCAAAGACGGCTGCATATACTGCATTTATCGACTGGGGAAGAAGCCGAGTTATTGCGTGAAGATAAACCGAGTTGGGTAACGGCAGAAGTTACGCCACAACACTTGTTGTTAAATACAAGTGCTTATCAGCAAATTGGGACGCTAGCTCAGATGAATCCGCCTCTACGATCGCCGCAAGATAACCAAATTCTCTGGCAAGCTTTACTGGACGGCGTAATTGATTTTATCGCCACAGATCACGCACCCCATACTTTAGAAGAAAAGGCTAAAGTTTATCCAAATACGCCTTCAGGGATGCCTGGAGTTGAGACTTCTTTGCCTTTAATGCTGACGCAAGCTATGGAGGGAAAATGTACAGTTGCCCAAGTTGCTAACTGGATGTCTGCGGCTGTAGCTAAGGCTTATAAGATTCCGAATAAGGGTGCGATCGCGGCTGGTTATGATGCGGATTTAGTGTTAGTAGACTTAGAGAATTATCGCCCTGTTTTGCGGGAAGAATTATTGACAAAGTGTGGTTGGAGTCCCTTTGAAGGCTGGAATTTGACTGGGTGGCCGAGCGTGACTATCGTGGGAGGTCAAGTAGTTTATGAACAAGGGAAATTGAATACAAATGTTAGGGGAAAAGCCTTGACATTCGATCCAGATTAAGCATGAATACAGTTTATACATTGGAGATAATTGGGCTGAGATTTTGGGGACTAATTCTCTGTAAGTGTTTAAAAATTTTCTCTCTGAGCTCAGGAAGATCGCAATGAATAGAAATGCCTGCCATAGAATCCCATGCTAATGTCACTAGACGGTCTTCAATCTTGAAGTCTATGTAAATTTGGTCTATTCCCATAACTAATTCTTCAGTTTTGATGGCTGAAAAATTTTCTATGAAAATTTTTTCAAGTCGCTCGAGACATGATTCGTTTTCATCTTCTGTCTCGACAACTATCATTAACTCGTCAGGTTTGACGTAATGGGGAACTTGTCTAATTTTCATTTTTTTGCTCTTTTTCTACACCAAATCGTCGATTGTATTGGGGATTTGTTCTCGTGGCACTCTCAATGATTTCCTCCCAAGTCTTATTTTGTATATTGCGGAGATACTCAAAAGTAGGGCCGAGCTCATTACCGTACAGTTCAAGATTCCGCCTGTAAATTACTTCTCGTTGTGGAAGTGGAGTTAGGTCTTTATATTTTACCCCAATCTCTCGCCGCAGTCTATATACCTCTATGGCTATCTCTTCATCAGTTCTCCCAACCGCCCGAAGTTCTGTAACTATTGATGTTAGAGCCTTTACTTCTTCGACATAAGCTGCTCGAAGTTGTCTAAGTTGTGAGTCGTCAAAGGGTTGGTTGGGATTGGAGATATCAGTCATGGGATTGTTTGTTTAATGGTAAACTTGAAACAAATAAAAAATCTCAAATCTCCAATTTAAAATCCGCTAATTCTCCAATCCCAACTATCTCAACTTGCCGCCCCCGATCCTGATAAGTCAAACAAATCTGCAAATAATTATCAGGTTTATATTGTAACCTTTCTGCCCATTCAATGGCCACAATTCCCAGAGGCATTTCTATCCCTTCCCAGTAAGCTTGTAAATTTAATGTCTCCACTTCCCTAATTTCCAATCGATACAAATCCAAGTGATAAAGAGGAACGCGACCATCTAAATACTCATTAATTATGGTAAAAGTGGGACTATCAATCGAGTCTTTAATTCCCAATCCTGCACCGATTCCTTGAACTAGGCTAGTTTTGCCCGCACCTAAATCTCCTTCTAATAAAATTACGCTACCTGGGGGGAGCGATCTCCCCAATGCCATCCCTAAACAGCGCGTGGCCTCAGCATTTGGCAGAGAGATTTTCATATTCAAGCCCCGATAACAGTTATTGAGTACAAAGGAATTGTCAAGGAATTGTCTATGTTTCTAACTCAAAGCTACATTCCAAGTCCAATTAATTATTTTGAGCCTTGCTGTACCATCGTAACAGGACTCTTGCTAACCGCTGAGAATTGTGCCGCACTAAACCAGTTTTCTCATCTTCATCCATAACATTAGTGAAAACTATTCTCCGTCCTAATCTCGTGATTTCCTCGCGGTCTAAAATAACTGGATTGCAGCCTTCTAGAGAGTAGCGAATTATGGCTTTTGCAGAAGGAACTTTGCGTTGTACTACTACTGCATCAAATAGCTGTTGACCGCAGGCGTTATCAATAGCGCGGATGTGGTCGGCGACAGTATATCCTTGAGTTTCGCCGGGTTGGGTCATAATGTTGCAGACATAAATGCGGGGAACTTGGCGAGATGCGATCGCCTCTGCGATTTCAGATACTAAAAGATTCGGAATTACACTCGTGTAGAGACTACCAGGGCCAATAATAATATAATCAGCTTCTTTAATTGCTTGTAAAGCTCTTGGCAATGCTGGAGGATTAGCCGGAGTGCAGCCAATTTTGAGAATTTTACCATTAGCTTCTGTAATGCTGGATTCGCCATCAATTCTGCGACCGTCGGCTAATTCCGCCCACAGATGAACGTCGCTGAGAGTAGCAGGGAGTACTTGTCCTCTAACGGCTAAGACTTTAGAACTAGCTGCGATCGCCTGTTCCAAATCTCCAGCAATATCGCTCATCGCCGTTAAAAATAAATTCCCAAAACTGTGACCAACTAAACCGTCACCGGCCCGAAACCGATATTGAAACAATTCAGTTAATAACTTTTCTTCATCTGCCAAAGCTGCCAAACAGTTGCGAATATCTCCCGGTGGCAAAACCCCAATTTCCCGGCGCAATCGCCCAGAAGAGCCGCCGTCATCTGCTACGGTGACGATCGCTGTAATATTAGCGCTGTAATCTTTAAGTCCCCTCAACAAAGTAGAAAGACCTGTACCACCACCGATCGCCACAATCTTCGGCCCTCGGTGCAAGCGGCGGTGATTGAGAAGGCGATCGACCAATTCCTCGTCCCCTTCTGGCATCAGCACGCTTGTAATCGAGTTCAAGCTACGGTTTTGACCCCAAAGGATGAAAAGAATACCCCCGATGAGCATCAGTGGGCCGGAGATATAATTGGGTACGACGGCCGTAATCCATCCCAAAAAATGTTTGAGGAACTGAAGGGTGTAAAAAATTGGGGTCATTCCAGTCCAAATCGCTAGGCCCAGACTGGTGAGGATTACGCCCCCCGCACTTAAAAGCAGCCAGCGTTTCACCAGCAATCCAGGGGCCAACCACTTAAACCACTGGTACACGCGACCAACACGGTATGAGCGGCTGGAACGGTCAGGATGCAGAGCAAAGGTCTGTTTTGCTTTAACAAGGGCGCGGAGAGCTTTAGGAAGCGAACTAATTGACATGGTGAATTAGTCTCAGAGGTATGAGAACAGCTTGAGCTGACAAATTTACCATACAGGACTGTTTGGATTCTGGCAGGTTAAAGGAGGAGATGGGGGGATGGGAGGTGGGGGGATGGGGAGGATGGGGGAGATGGGGAAGATGGGGAGGATGGGGGAGATGGGGAAGATGGGGAGGAT